>QIGP01000354.1 GCA_003228965.1 Gammaproteobacteria bacterium | reverse complement strand
AATCGGATCAAGAGAAGGCGCCATATTGATTGGGCCAACGGGAACCTGATTGTAAAACCAGTTGGTGAACTGATTAAGCCGAACGGTGGCACTTGAAATTCGAAAATGATTTCCAGAGACGCCCTGAAAACTCACCTCACACTGCGCAAACCCTGTGTTGTTGTCGACAACAACCGTAATGTCACAGTTGCTGCTGGTCACGCCTTGGTAAACAAGAGTAAGTGCATAGTCGTCACTAGTCCCTGCGATTTCATCGACTCCACTGGCACCGTAAGAAACGGTTGCAACGTCATCGGCTGTAAGGGTGCGCTGTGCCTCATCGGTGAACTGCCCTTGCTGCATGACCGCTTCAGTACCTGGGACACCCAGCTGTGGGGCAAGGTCGCGCGACCCGTTAGCGGCATAAGTGCCGGCAGGCAAATTGGCAAGACTTCGTGAGTAGGTACTTGAATCGATGGTGCCTGCCAACGTGAACGGATTGTTGTCGACTGTTTTGAAGTAGTGCAGGTTGGTGTCGTCGTCTCTGAGATCGTCCGACGAGCCTTTGATGTTGTCGGCCCCGTCGTTGAGATCAAAGCTGCCGTCGCCGCCCGTGGTCGATTTGGTGTACTCGCGATCGGCAGCGGGAAGCCCCGATTCGGTGGCGAGGTTTACGTGAGCCAAACCTACACAGTGACCAATCTCGTGCAACACAACGGACTCCGCATCAAGCTGTCCTGACGGGATGTTGTTGTTACCGCCCAAACCAAGATTGCCAGTGGTTACCTGTAAAGCATTATAGGTTGCAATGACGTTTTGCACTGGTATGACCAGGTCGGCAGTTACATCACTAGCTGGCGAAATACACACGTTTACTTGTAAGTTCTGATTGCCAGGTGAGTACCCGGACGGGTGAAGCACGAGGTTCGGGTTGCTTTCGCTCGAACCGATATAAGCACCAGCCATAACATCGGCGGCGCCGAAAGCGTAAATCGCTGAAAGCGCAAAAACTATATATTGATTGAATTTCATGTTACTTCCCTCCCGCTACGCGTATCGCGTTGCGCCGCGAGTGGTCGGTAAGTTGCAGTAAGACTTGCTCTGCAGCGGCGAGTTGCTTGAGCCCGGCAATGTCTTTAAAGCGTCGCGCGTCAGCCGGAATATCATTCCAGACAATGTGTTTTTGAACCGCAATGCCTTTGTCAGAATCTTTCGCAAAATTGGCAAAGCTCAACGTAATGTGAGTGGCCGTTAAATCGGATACGTGGAATCGATCGTTATGAGATGCGTTCCTTGAAGTCGCGGCACTTGCCCGCGCGGCCGCCAACGAATTGCTATCGAGCGTCATCAAACCGTAACCGTCAAGTGTTTCAAGCAATGATTGCATGTCTTTGGCGCTAAGCTCGTATTGGTACGTACCGGCATTCTTCATATAGACCGGATTGTGTACACGAACCCGTCCGTCGGCGAACACGGAAAGCTCCTGGTGATCGTCAACGTCTGCCACTCTGTGGTGCAGCCGCGTAAAATGAATAATGGGCGCATTACCATTTGCTTTGACGGTAAATCGCTGGCTGTCAGCCATCGCCATAATCCAGGAATTGCTCAGCAGCGCAATAGCCGCCGTTAACACTAGTGATTTCATACCTTAAACTCCTTCATCGAATACCCATTACGCTTTATTATTAGAAGATCGCTCTCTGTATTGGTTTGGGAGCCGAGACCTTTGTGTTCAAACGAAGTGTACCTTAACTGCACAGACAAGGGCGGCCCCGGATTATGTAAGGTAACCGCGTACGGGTAGCCCGAAGTGGTGTGGCTAGGCGGCCCCAGACTTCTTGAGATAACGGGCAATTCTCTGTGCAGATATAGGCTTACGAGTGCCAAGCTCCTGAGCAAATATAGACACACGCCACTCTTGCAACATCCAACCATAGTCCGGCACAAGCTCCAGCTGCTCAGATGTCATAGAGGAGTACTTGCGCACATGAGCTTCAAACTCTGCGCCGGGAGAAGGCTCTCTGCCCTGCTCGACAAGACGACGAACACGAAGCGTCATGGCTTGAAGGTAACGGTGCAATTCCGCTCTCCACACATGGGGCGTCGTCCGTACAAAGCCTTCGAACACAAGTGCGTCAAGCTGAGCTTGAACGTCCTCGCTAACGCTCTGCTCAAGGCGCCCCGCATGCTGCTCCAGCGTCATGACTACCTGTTGACGCTTGGATAGAACATCAAGCACCTGAGCTGAAATTTTTTGAGCTGCCGGAACAAGTTCGTGCTTACACGCCTCGGTTGAACTTGCAAAGTCGTTGCCACTACGAATCAGGTGTGGGTGTTCGACAATGGATGAAAGCGACGCCATGACAATGTCGTCGAACAGCTCATCGAATTCGCCTATGTGCATGTAGAGCAAACTGAGCCGATTCAGGTCGGGAATGTTTTTGCGCAGATACTTACATTTGTCGGCGAGATTTTTTTGGAGTAGACGCAACACGCCGGAGCCATGTACCGCCGGCGCGTCATCCATGGTAGGTACAAGCTCGAGATCAACTCGATAGGACTTATCGGCCAACACCGGACTTGCGTTAATACGCATGTCACCGTAGTCGACTTCGACGGTATCCGGAAGGTCTCCAAAGTCCCACAGTGCTATGTCCGTACGCAGCCACTCACTGTCAACCTGGTCTGAGACACTTGCTACAACGCCTTGTGCCTGTGCCCGCAAATCGCCGAGTTTACGACTCCAGGCGACTTCGTTGTTGTTGACATCCAGTACTGCGAGCCCAAGCTGTAGCCACGGTGGAAGAGTCGCGTGAGACCAGTCTTCAGCGTCTACATCGACGTTGTGCCGGGTACCAACAAAGCGTGTGAGCGCTGAACTCACCGACTCGCCACCTCCGGGAAGCTGCTGATCGATAGCCCATACTAAAAACTCTTGCGCGCGGTCGGTTACCGGAACGAGTTGTTTACGCTTGGCTTTCGGCAAAGCTCGAAACAACGCTTCGGTTTTAGCTTTAAGCCAGCCCGGGATTAACCATTCGACCTGCGACTCCTGCACGTAGCGAACCAATGCTGCCGGTATGCCCAAGGTCGCGCCGTCGCGATCGTCGCTTGGATCGAACATGTAATTAAGAGTAAGTGACTGACCTCCAACGTTCATGGTGTCGGGATACCAAATGGGCCGTACTTCCTCGACGGCACCAAGCTCTTCAGGCGACAGCGTCATGGTTTTATTGACAATATCTTCATCCAGTCTGTACCACGCCGTAAACGACTTGCGATCAACCACAGTGTCGGGCAAGCGTTGTTCGAACGTGTCGTACTGCGATTTCTCGTCCAGTAATATCAGCCTGAGTTTGGCTTCCGTATCGGTAATGGCTAAACGGTTCTTTTGATTTTCTTCAACAAATGGAGCGCGAAATGGCCAGCGATCCTCAACTAGCGCGTGTTGAATAAAGGCCTGCCGTGCGGCTTGCCGGTCGTGTCGCGACAGCGGTACTCGCCTGTTGCGGCTTAAAACAAAGCCAAACAAACTGACCTCTTCAACGCCCATCGCGCAGCCCTGTTGTTTGTTCCAGAACTCCTCGACACAGTTTCTTCGCACCAGATGAGAGCCCGCTTTTTCTACCCAGGCCGGATTTATTTGAGCTACCTGACGCGCAAATATTTGCGACGTTTCGACCACTTCAGCGGCCATCACCCAGGTCGGTGGTTTTGCGGCGAGGCCGGAACCTGGAAAAATTCTAAACTGACGTCCTCTCGCTCCCCGATATTCGTGGGTAGTCTGCCGCTGCCCTATGTGATCGATAAACCCGCGCAACAAAGACGTGTGTATCAAGGCCGGGTTGGCCGGTCGCTTATTGACCGTATGGGTTAGATCTTTGGCTAAGTACCGCAACTGCAAGACGACGTCGTTCCATTCCTGCAAGCGCCGGAAAGAGAGAAAATTCTGCCGACACCAGGCCCGCTGTTGTTTTTGGTTACCGGTTTGCAGACGCCACGCTTTCCATATATTCAGCAACGCCATAAAGTCCGAGGTCTTGTCGACAAACACCGCGTGCTTTTCGTCCGCCGCTTTTTGCTGGTCAAGAGGACGTTCACGCGGGTCTCCCGCACTGAGTCCTGCCGCAATCACCTGCATCTCGGCCAAACAGCCGTCGTCAACGGCACAAACCAGCACTTTCGCCAAACGCGGGTCGAGCGGATAGCGCGCCATACGCCGTCCTTGCTTGGTCACTTTGCCCTTCGTTGTAAACGCCTGGAGCTGGGCCAGCACTCTGTAGCCGTCTTTTACAAACCGCCCATCAGGAGCCTGAACGAACTCGAAAGCTTCGATGGCTCCCAAGTCCAGAACCTGCATGCGTAGAATTACACTTGCCAGGTTAGTTCGGATAATTTCTGGATCGGTGTAAGCCGGTCGCTGATCAAAGTCGTCTTCGCCGTACAGTCGTACACAAATACCAGGTTGAGTTCGGCCGCAGCGACCTGCTCTTTGTGCAGCGCTTGCTTGAGAAACAGGTTCTATCGCCAGTCGTTGCAGCTTGCTCTTGTAGTGATATCGACTGATTCGCGCTGTGCCGGTATCTACAACATAAATAATACCTGGAACAGTAAGCGATGTTTCTGCCACGTTTGTAGACAATACAATTCGTGGCTTCTTCGAGTTTCGAAAAACCGCGTTCTGCTGTTTCGCGCTCAAGCGCGCGTAGAGTGGCAGCACGTCGACTTCCTGAGAAAATCGCCCCTCAAGCACTCGCATGACGTCTCTTATTTCACGCTCGCCCGGTAAGAAAACAAGCACGTCACCACGTTTTTCTTTGGTCCAAACCGATTCTATTGTGTTGCAAATATGCTGATCCATCGGACACTCGCCAGGTTCGCGGTACTCAATGTCGATGGGAAAGCCGCGCCCGCTTACTTCAACGATTGGTGCGTCATCAAAAAACGCAGCAAACTCTCCAGGATTAATCGTAGCGGAAGTAATGATCAGGCGTAGCTGTGGGCGTTTCTTCATCAAACGCTTCAGCAAGCCAATCAGGAAATCGATGTTTAATGAACGTTCGTGGGCTTCATCAATGATCAAACAGTCGTATTCCATCAAACTGCTATCTTGCTGCGCCTCCTGTAATAGCATGCCGTCGGTCATCAATTTAATTTGACAGTTGGGTCCCGTTTGATCGTTGAAACGAACTTTGTAACCAACGCCTTCGCCAATGGAGCATCCGAGCTCTTCTGCAATTCGAGTGGCCGTTGCGCGCGCGGCGATACGGCGCGGCTGGGTGTGACCAATGGCGCCGTGGACGCCGAACCCCGCTTGTAAACACAACTTGGGTAGCTGCGTAGTTTTTCCAGAACCCGTCGCTCCTGCGACAATGGTCACCGGATTAATG
>QIGP01000034.1 GCA_003228965.1 Gammaproteobacteria bacterium | reverse complement strand
CGATATCGCCAGATTGTAGTGGCCACTGTAGCAATCTAGAAAGAGTTCCTGAATTTTGGTTTAGACGACAGCGCCTTGCGCAGGTGCTTCATTGTAGCCGGTTTTGGACTGTGCGCGGAAAGCAGTGTTTTTACGTCCAGCTTTTCGCGCTCAATAGCATCGGCAAATTCCCGGGTTACGGTATTTCCAGGGGCCACCGGACCAGACGCAGGCAAGCCAAAGTGATCCGCAGAAAACAGTACGCGTTCTTTCGGTAAATACGCGGCCAAAATATGTTCAGCGTGTTCCGTGGGTCCGAGGTCCACAATGAGTATTTCACGTTTGCCGTCGCTAAAAGTTCGAGCTCCGGAGAGTGTGTTCATTTTCACGTCGGTTTCGTCGCCCGCGGCAGTACGGATGACCTGTTCGTGCGAACTGTGTGCAACGAGAGTTGCTCCCGCTTCGACATAGCTCGGTGCGGCCAGAACGTGATCGCTGTGGTGATGGGTGAAGATTCCAAACTTGATCGGCTTGTCAGGTATAGACTTTCTAAGCATTTCGATGCGCTCTTCAGAACCGCCGGTACCGCCAACCGCGATTACATGGTCGTCCATTTCGACAAATAAGGCGTAGGTGCCTTGCCCGCCAATAAGGTATACACCATCGGCGATCTTTTTAGATGCCAGTTCGTTCGGCGCCGGGGGTTTTTGTTTCTTGATGCCTTTTGGCAGGCTCATTAAGTCATCGATGGGTTGATTCACGACTATCTTGCGATGTTGGCGAACGTCGTTTGGAGAACCTTGAAAGTAGAACGTGTAGCTATGGTTAGCCTTGATGCCCTTCACGGTGCGATAGTCGCGAAACTCGTACTCTACGAGACCAAAATTTGGAAGCACACGTTCACTCTTGCTAATCAAGTGAGTATCTTTGTCTACGTAAAGGCTGATAGCCGGTCCAACTTCCATCACAAACGACAGGACGTCGTGTGGTTTTTCTTTATAAACGGTTTCGCCAAGATAAGTAGCGGTGTGAGATCGCTGCATGAGCTGGTGGGCAAGTAACGTGGAGGTAATTCGCACGAACGGGCCCGACTGTTGGTTGAAGTTGGGTTCGGCAACCGGTGTGGCTGTGCCGGAACGATAGTTAATCTGCCAAGCTTTTTCCTCACCGACAATTTGACCCTGATCAAAACGATACCGGTCAGGGTCATCGATGTTACGCCCGGAAAAACGACTGTTCACGACGTCAATGGCGCTAATGGAGACAGACGTGTTCTTGTCCCACGGTGGTCCGGGCGCGCGACTTTGTCCAACGGCGTAGCCCGTGGAATCGGATTCGATTTGAAGTGTTGATAGATTTTGCATTGCTTCTCTACCACCAAAGGCTTCGAGCACTTCCTCAATAACCTGCTGCGCTTTCTCGGAGTTTCGTTCAGTAATGGTTTGCCCGTATGCACCGGTGCAGATCGTTAGCAGCGCGGCTGTCCATATGGCTTGTGCTCTCATAATCGTTCTCTCTTCGAAGTTGTAAATGCAGCATGGTGCCTGTGAGGTGCAGCTCGATGCGCCAACATGCCGATGGGTTCGAACTTTAAAATACCAATCAATGGGCTGGACATCAGGGGGTTTCGACCAGTCGCGGTTCCTGCGCGACAAGCGGCGTCCAGGTTTGGCTTCACACAGGAAACTGCATGACCGCTCACGAGCCAAATAACCCTTCAGCGCCAGTTGGTGGCGGGGCGTCTTCTCAACTTCTGGGTGCCGTAAGAGAGTTTATGAGGACAGAGTCGGCTGGCGGAATACTTTTGCTAGTGGCGGCCCTGTTGGCCGTGGTGTTAGCTAACACGCCTCTTGCGCGTTTTTACTCAGGCTCGCTTAACACTCCGGTCGCCGTTCAGGTGGGCGCGCTTTTGACGATCTGGCAGCAATTGTCATCATCGCTATTTTCTACACTTGTCATTGCCCAAGCGCCAGTAAGCGGTGCCAGCATAGCGCGTACTAACGACGGCTTTGTTTGACCTTTAGTTGCTCGTTACTCAAATGGTCAAGAAGTTCGGTTGAAAAAACACTGTCGAGAGACAGATCAAAGAATGCGGCCAGTTTAAAGGCAAGCTCCAGGCTGAGGTTGTACTGGCGCCGTTCGATATACCCCACTGTCTGAACATGAATCCCGACTGCGTCAGCCAATGTTTGGCGGCTGACCGACCGCTCGGTTCTGAGCAGTTTGAGTCTGTTGTGAAACGACACTTGTTTATTGCTTCCCATAGGCTCCTTTATAAGCGTCGTTGCGTATAGCAACCTGTAGTTCGTCCAGTTCATCGTCAGGAAGTTCGAAGAGGCTGTATACAGAAAGGGTCAGCAGGAAGGCCAGAGCTAGAAAGGGCACATCGATAGCCACAAGTAGCCAAATATTCTGGTATACATAGAGGAATGCCAGACCCATAACCAGTAGCCACAATGCGCCGGCCGTTACTAGACTTCGGCGAACGTTAAGTCTTTGAAGTTTATGTGAAAATTTCGAGCGCGTTGTACTTAACAGGTAGAAACTAAATTTAGAAGGCACGAGTATTTTCCAGTAATGTAGGATATATCCTACATTATCGAATGAATAAGTTAAAGTTCAGTGGTGTCACCACGCCATTTGTCACGACCGACATGGTGTACGCTCGCCGTTTGCTTGCCACTAAAAATCTTTTGGCTGCCTGAATTTTTGTGAAGTTTTAGGCCGGTTATCCCAGTATGATTAGTCATTGATAACTCCACAACACAGGAATTTCCCATGCGTCAAAGTCTGTTCGTAACCGCTATTGTGACTATCCTTTTTTCACTGGCTCTGCCTTACGCCTCAGCTCAGGACTCACTTGAACAAAAACTCGAGGCCGCGCTCAGTGCAAAGAGTCGACCTGCAAAAGATAAAGAGCGTGACGCTAATCGTCGCCCCATTGATACACTTAAGTTTTTCCAGCTAAAGGAAGATATGAAAGTTCTGGAGCTGGTTCCTGGAGGAGGTTGGTATACACGACTTCTGGCCCCTGTTCTTCGTGACAAGGGCGAGCTTCACGTCGCCATTGGTACTGGGCGCGTTAAAGAGAATCTGATCGTTGAAGAGGGTTTCGACAAGATAAACGTGCTCGATATCGATGTGGAGTCTGACCGCAATGGTCCGTTTGGTACCAATAATGTCTCTGCGTTTACGATCCCCGAGAATGATTTTGACCTCGCACTCACTTTCCGCAACATGCATAACTTTACACCTGAATCTCGCAAGATCATCAATGGTGCTGTATTCAAGTCGATGAAGCGCGGTGGGTTGTACGGTGTCGTCGATCACACTCAGCGCCACATGGAGCCGATGACCCGTGAAAGCCGTCGACGCATTGATCCGATGGTTGTTGTCAAAGAAGTGCTTGACGCGGGTTTTGAGCTAGTCGATTTCAGTGATCTGCATTACAAACCTGACGATGGGCTTCGTTACGAAGTAGGGCGCAAGTCCGTCACTGGAAATAGCGACAGGTTTACGCTATTATTTCGCAAACCCTAGCTGGTTTCACAAATACGATGACATTAGATTGAGCCGGCAATTTGAGTCTCCGGGCAGTGGCCCGGAGGTTCTGGTGTCCAATCAACCTCGAAGTGAGGTAGCTTGGAGGCCCTGATTTCCAATTTACATTGAAAGGCAATGGGCAGTGGAATGTTCGCTTTTTGACAGACGTTCGACCGCTCAAGGCGAATATCACGGAAATTCAGGCTTCCGCAGCTTCAAATCAGCTAGTCCATTAAGGGTATACCCCGACCCAAAGTACCCGTCTACAGACTTCTCCCAAACATTCTTTAGTCTCAGTCTTCAAATGTTATGTAATTGTTAACTTTCCGTTAAGGTTGTTATCTCGTTCTTGCCGATACTCAATGTCCCGTTGTAACGGGGACCCTGTTGCAACGGGGAAAATATAATAACGGTCTGGAGGGACTCATGAGAATTTTTCGATCCACTAAGTTTGCGGTGGCATGCGCCGCCATGTTGCTGGCTACTCCATTTGCGAGTGCCATAACTATTCAAATCACGATTACCAACAATGCGCCCATTGGTAGTGTGTATCTAACGCCGGTTTGGTTAGGTGTGCACGACGGTAGTTTCGACAGTTACGACAATGGTGTTGCGGCTTCTGCGGGAATCGAAGCGATTGCCGAAGACGGTAACGTTGCACCACTTTCAAACCAGTTTGATGCTGCAGGCAGGGTGCAAGGTGTTGCTGGTGGAGCACCGATAGCTCCTGGACAAACGGTGACTTTGACTCTTGATGTCGCCAATGACGGTTCGAATAATTACCTTTCATATGCATCCATGATTCTTCCAAGCAACGACTACTTTGTTGCTAACGGCAATCCGCTGGCTCACAGCATTGAAAGCGTACTGAACGGCAGCGCAACTGAACTGTCATTCACCATTGGTGCTCCTGGATCAATTCTCGATGCTGGTACCGAGATTAACGACTTTCTGACTTCAGCTGGTAATGGCCTGTTTGGCTTCCCGGGTGGACAGGGCGGCCCCAATCAGGGCGCTGATGAGAATGGCGTGATAACTAATGTGCTCGGTAACGATCCGTTCAGCGACTTTTTGAACTTGCCACCTGGCTTTAATGCCTCGTTGTTCAATTTCAACGACGACTTCTGGGTATCTGGTATTGCTACCATAACTGTTACGGCTGTACCTGTTCCTGCCGCGTTGCCACTGTTCGCTGGTGCACTGGGTCTGCTGGGCTTTATGCGCAGACGTGTTCAGGCGTAACGGCTAGTCCTGTCTGTTCTTGTGAACGCACGAAGAAAGGCGGACTGTTGAACCAAAGCGCAGCAGTGCGGTTTGAAAAGGGGATGAGCTTCGGCTCATCCCCTTTTTTTTAGAATCCTGAGTTCGATTTCATCCAGTCAATTTCTTCTGGCGTAGATTCGCGGCCAAGCACTTCGTTACGGTACGGGTAGCGTCCAAAGCGGTCTACAATGGTTTTGTGTCGTTTCTCGTAGTCCAGGTTCTTTGTCTCACCGAACAACTTAACGGCTTCGGTATGCACGAGGGCTGATTCACTGTGCATGTAAGGCATGTACAGAAAAATCCGTTCTTGTGCACTAAGCGCTTTGTCGGCGCCGCAGTGGACCGCTTCCTGGGCCAGCACCAGCGCTAGCGAATCGCTTGCGAACGCGCCTGCAGTATTGCGGAACATGTTTCTTGAAAACTGATCAAGCACCAGAATTTCCGCGAGGCGACCTTGTGGCTTGTCGCGCCAGTGCCATTTTTCGCAAGCAGCGACTTGTGAGTGCAGCGACAAAAACTGATCACTGATCAATTGATCGACGGCGTCCGATTTTCTGAACCAGTCTTTTGGGTTTAACTGTTCAAACCAGAATTCCAAAACGG
>QIGP01000304.1 GCA_003228965.1 Gammaproteobacteria bacterium | reverse complement strand
AATTTATCGCCGCTGTGGTGTGGGCAGTTGTGCTGATCGCCCGCCGGGACATAGCCGTAGCTATGGCTCAAGGGGGATCGGCGCAAATGGCTGTGCCATAGTGAGCGAAAAACCATCAAGCGGTGTGTACCGCAGTCTGTCAAATTGTCCACTGTCTTTTCAACCTTGTATGTCCTTCCCAAGTACGCAGTGTCAGCGCACTCATGAATAATGCAGGCTAGTGATTGCGGCGGGTAATGTAGTCGGCCATCCAGCGCAGCGGTTCGGTATTGAAAGGCAGCGAGTCTAGCGCTGCAATGGATGCCTCATAGAGTTGTTCGAGGTGCGCTTTTGCGGCACTCATGCCCAACACTGAAGGGTACGTTGCTTTATTCGCAGCGATGTCCGAACCTTGAGGTTTTCCTAGCGTTTTAGTGGAGCTTTCAACATCGAGAATGTCGTCGCAAACCTGAAACGCAAGACCGATTCGATCGGCGTAGCCGTGAATGGAATCGCGGTGTTCGGGCTCGAGCGTTGAGCTTGCGTCGCAGGCCATCATAACAGCCGCTTGAATCAGGTAGCCGGTTTTGCGCTCATGCATAAGTTGCAGTTCGTCAGGTGCGAGCATTTTGCCTTCGGCCATAAGGTCTTGCGCCTGTCCTCCGGTCATGCCGGTGGACCCTGCCGCACTCGACAGGCAGTGCATCATGCGAATGCGAGATTGTGGATAGTCATTCAAAGCCGGGTAAGAGGCGAGCAGATCGAATGCCAGTGCCTGTAGCGCGTCTCCTGCCAAAATGGCTGTAGCTTCGTCAAACGCAACGTGGGTGGTGGCTCGTCCGCGACGCAAAGCGTCATCGTCCATGGCGGGCAGGTCGTCGTGGACCAGTGAAAACGCATGGATAAGTTCGACTGCGGCAGCGGGTGCGTCGAGTAACACAGGTTCGAGGTTTAACACCTCTCCGCAGGCGTAGGTCAGTAATGGCCTTACCCGTTTCCCTCCGCCCAAAACGGAATACCTCATGGCCTTGTGCAAATGTTCGGGGAAGGTGTTTTCGTTCGGGATAACATGAACAAGACAGTTATCGATGCGGTCGCGATAGTGCGCCACGCGCTGGCCAAAAGAGGACGCGTCGCTGTTGGCGTGCACGGTCGACTGACCATTGTTAGCTGTATTCTTGAGCATAGGATGCATTGTCGGGCGAGAGCACGTTTTTAGCAAGTCGTCTCAGGACAGGTTAGACTTGGCATCGTGAAGGAATCGAAAAACATCGGCAAGAGCACCGTCCCGAGCGAACAATTGGGCGCAAGCGGAGTGACCGAAATGGCCGTTTTCGCGGTCGCGCATCCGAACATTGCGTTAGTTAAATATTGGGGTAAGCGCGACACTTCGCTTAACTTGCCCGCCGTAGGTTCCGTGTCGATTACGCTGGATACTCTGGTCACAACCACACAACTTTGCTTAAGCCAGGCACAGGGTGAAGATCAGCTTGTTCTCAACGGTGCAAGCTCAACTCCCGCACAAGTAAAGAAGCTTGGGCAGCTTGCACAAGCGTTTCGCAATCTGTCGGGCATTGATAAAAAAGTTCAGGTGACGAGTGAGAACAATTTTCCAACAGCGGCGGGTTTGGCGTCTTCTGCCTCAGGCTATGCGGCTTTGGTCAAGGCGCTTAATCAGGCGTTTGGAACTGAACTGTCTGCACAAGAGCTTTCGGCGTTTGCACGCATCGGTTCTGGCTCTGCTGCACGTTCGCTGTTTGGAGGATTTGCCCAAATGCATTTGGGCGAACGCGACGACGGCAAAGATGCCATTGCAACGCAGTTATTGGCAGGCACTGAATGGCCGCTGGAAGTTGTCGTGGCCATTGCTTCGGAAACGGCCAAGGACGTTTCGTCGACAGTCGGCATGGAAGCAACGCGAACAACGTCCGGGTTCTATCAGTCCTTTATCGAAACCCAGAACGTCGATATCGAGCAGGCCATTGAAGCCATTCGTGCCAGAGATTTTTCAAGTCTTGCAGACGTTTCCGAATACAGTTGTTTGAAAATGCACGGACTGATGTTGTCGGCAAGGCCCGGGCTTGTTTACTGGAATCACACGACGGTTGCCTGTATTCACGCTGTGCGTAGTCTTCGGGCCGACGGTATTCCTGTGTTTTTCACCATCGATGCCGGCCCCCAGCTTAAGGCCGTCTGCGCGCCAGGTTATGGCAATCAGGTTGCGACCGCACTTAAAGAAGTCAACGGTGTGACCCGCGTGTTGCGGACGGGCCTGGGCTCCGGTGCGCACATAGTGACCGACCATTAACGCCTGCGTGATGTCACTCTTTTTCAATGTACGTTCCAGAATCGCTTGCCTCAATTTGGTGGCTTGGTGAAGTGCGTGTGTATAGATGGCCCACTAGTCCATCGGTTCGCTTTTAATGAACTCGATGGTCAACGAGCGGTTCATTAGTTAGTGGCTTCTCAAAAGGCAGTCACTGTACGTTCTCCAGGTAAACTTTTTCTGCTTGGTGAATATGCCGTGTTGTTCGGGGGCCCCGCCATAGTCCAGGCCGTGGATCGCTATGTTGAAGTTACCGTTGAAGCGGCGACAGGCAGCGCAGCCGGGGTTGAAGTGTGCAGTCTGGGTGCAAAGCTTGCGCCCTTGCACGCGTACTTCCGCAATGGGCTCAACTTTAGCAAGCCTGCTCCTGAGCATCGGTTGGTCATGACAATTTTAGACGCGCTGTCGGCTTGCGGTGTGCTGAGTGAACCACTCGGTCGCATCAAATGCAACGTCGACAGTCGGGCGCTATTTCATCAACACAACAAACTGGGTCTTGGTTCCAGTGCCGCAATCGCCCACGCCCTGACGCAAGCGATTGTGGCGTACGCGAACGAACAGCAGGGCGCCGCTGTGCTGCCGCCGGACTTCGTGTTTAATGTACATCGAGCGTTTCAACACGGCCGGGGCAGTGGCGCCGACGTTGGCGCTGGTGTTCTGGGCGGTACGTTTTCGTTTCGCAGGACAGGCTCGCATACGTTGCCGGTTATGGCCCCAGTGAGCCTACCTGCCGACCTACACATGACTCCTGTGTGGGCCGGAAAGCCGGCATCGACTTCCCAGGCACTCGGTACATTGGCCGATTTTCAAAGCAAGCACCCAGGCCAGTTTACCACCGCATTGACTCCGCTTCTGGAGTTGGCCGGACAAGGAGCTGATGCACTCGCACGCAGCGATTCCGAGCAGTTCATTCATCTGTGCGGCGACTACGGCCACAATCTGTCAGAATTTGGTCGTACCGTAGGCGTGGATATTATGAGCTCTTCTCACAGGGAGCTGGGCAAACTTGCGATCAATAGTGGCGTTGTGTACAAGCCAAGCGGTGCCGGAAACGGCGATATTGGCGTAGGTTATTCCCTTGATATCAAAGCGTTAGAGAGGTTCGCGGACAAGGCAGTGAAGGCCGGGTTCGCACAGCTTAACCTCGGAACCGGTAGGGCCTGTCACCGAATCTAGTGCTGGGGCGAGCAGGCCGGTACAATAGATTCGGTACACGACACATGGATGTGTGATTCACTCGTTTGCCTGTACTTGAACAGGCACTTCAGACTCAGGGACTGTCTCCTTTGGATAAATCTCGCATACCCCGTTTTTACAAGATGACGCTTGAACAGAGAGTTGAAGCTGTACGTTCGCGTGGCATTGTGGGCGAGGCCGACTATCGCGCTCTGGCCACGGGCGACCATACACTGAAAATCGACGGCGCCGACAAGATGATCGAAAACGTCATCGGCGTTATGGGTCTGCCAGTAGGTCTTGGGCTGAATTTTCTGGTCAACGGTAAAGACTATGTGGTGCCGTTAGTCGTTGAAGAACCGTCAATTGTGGCGGCGCTCAGTTCTGCCGCCAAAATGGTTCGTGAGTCGGGCGGTTTTCATACAACCAGCACCGACCCGATACTGATTGGTCAGGTGCAAGTAGTAGGGGTCGCGCATACTCAAAATGCCAGAGCCAGGCTACTCGAGAACAAAACCGAAATTCTAAATCTTGCCAACAGCATGCACCCGAACATGGTTGCGCGCGGCGGCGGTGCTGAAGACATAGAAGTATTCACACACTCGACGGGCAATGAAATTGGCGACATGCTGGTCATGCACTTACTGGTCAATACGTGCGACGCCATGGGTGCCAATTTGGTCAATACTATGTGCGAAGCAGTCGCGCCATTGGTCGAGAAGCTCACCGGCGGCAAGGTTTTTCTACGCATTCTCTCAAACCTGACAGACCGCTCCATGGTCACGGCACGCGCCACAATTCCCGTCGCCGCCCTTGGTGGTGCCGGGAGTGGTTCGGGTTACACGGGAGAGCAGGTGCGTGACGGCATCATTATCGCCAGTGAATTCGCCCGCGTTGACCCCTATCGGGCGGCGACGCACAACAAAGGCATAATGAACGGGGTCGATGCGTTGGTGCTTGCAACCGGTAATGACTGGCGCGCGGTTGAAGCCGGCGTACACGCCTATGCCGCCAGAGGCTCTCACTACACTAGCCTCAGCGCCTGGAGTAAAAACAACAAGGGCGATCTGGTAGGTACGCTGGCGCTACCCATTAAGGTTGGCATTGTGGGTGGACCGTTACAGTCCAATCCAACCGTTGCCATGAATTTACGTATGACCGGTGTCGAGTCGGCGACTGAGCTTGCACAACTGATGGGCGCCGTTGGCCTTGCGCAAAACTTTGCCGCGCTTAAGGCGCTGGCTACCGAAGGTATTCAAAAAGGCCACATGACCTTGCACGCCCGAAGTGTGGTTATGGCGGCAGGCGCCAGCAGCGAAATATTCGACCGGATAGTCGACCGTTTACTTGCCAGCCAGGAAATTAAAATCTGGAAAGCTAAAGAGCTGATCGACGAAGTGGTGACCGAGAATGAATCGGCGTCTGCGGTTACGGAAATATGTGTGGCTAACGAAGGTTCTGTCGGTCACGGTAAAATTATTTTGTTGGGCGAACATTCCGTTGTCTATAACCGCCATGCTCTGGCGTTACCGGTTCCTTTGGCCATTCGGGCACGAGTGGCTCCAGGTAGCGACGGCGTGCGACTGAGTATTCCAAACTGGGGCGTTGACTACTATCTAGAGCGCGACCCAGCGAAACAACGCTCTTACGAGAAACCGGCAGCGCTTATATTGGAGCGCCTGGGTTTGACCGACCAGAATATGACTTTGGAAGTCGCTCCAACTGTCCCTCGAGCCATGGGGCTAGGGGGATCATCGGCCATAGCTGTTGCCATTATTCGGGCTTTGAGCGATCACTACAAACTTGATCTTGGCGACGCACAAATTAACGAATTGGCCTTCGAATCTGAAAAAATTGCTCACGGTAATCCGTCGGGCGTAGATAACACCGTAGCGACCTATGGCAACG
>QIGP01000446.1 GCA_003228965.1 Gammaproteobacteria bacterium | reverse complement strand
TGGTACAAAAAAAGTCCCTATCCGCAATAACACTCTAACCAAAACAGCGACTTGATGTCGTTGGCGGTGACTACCCGCCAGGGAACTTCAGACTAAAGTCTGCCCGGACGTGATCTCACGCTGAAACCTATGAGGAACTTAACCTATGCTAAACGGTTCATGTTTGTGCGGCGCCGTTAAATACGAAGTTTCGGCTCAGCTAGGCGAGATCTCCCACTGCCATTGTGTCCAGTGCCAAAAAGCACACGGTGCCGCATTCGGTAGCTACGCTCAGGCCGACAAGCGAGCGTTTCGATTTACCGACGGTGAGGAAAACGTGTCGTGCTACCGTTCCTCCAAAAACGTCACCCGAACGTTTTGCGGAGTCTGCGGCTCTACGCTACAATTTATTGATGGACAAACGCCTTACCTGAATTTCGCGCTGGCTACACTGGACGATACTATCGATGAAAAAGTCACGGTGGAAATCTGGTGCCGTGAAAAGGTCAGCTGGTGGGATCACACCATGACTATAGACTCTCACGACGAAAATTCCTGAGCAAGATCCAAAGAGATCACAATGACTTCTTTTACCGCAGAACACTTTGTCGAAGAATGTCGAGTTCGAAACGCCGCGTAGTGAGTGGGACCCCGAAACGCTCGAAGAACGGCCTTACAACGTTGAAGATACTCGACGAGTATTCGAAGAGTCGAACGCGCGACTCGACGCTCTTCGTCGCTGAACTTCAGTTAGAGCACCTAATTTACACTGTAGGAGCGGTTTCAGCGATTGAATTTCGCTGTGGCATTTAATCGCGGCTAAAGAGCACCTCTAAAGGCCGTGCAGTCAGTTCGGCCGCAGGCCGATCTTGCAAATACTTTTGGGACGCTCCCACAGTATCTCTAACGGGTTAAGTAGGTAACATTCATGTCTGGCGTCGCTTTGACTTCTTGCGTCGCGTCTTCGTAGAACGCTTCAGGGTACTGCGGTGTGTACACAGGCCTACCAAGGTGCTTCGCGTACCAGGCAAGCTCGGTATTGATTTTAAATAGCTTGTAGGTAGGCAACTCGAAGTTGTGCGGTTGCTTTGGCGCCAGATACAGCTCGGTCTCAACGCCTGCAGCTTTGGCTGCACGGTAAATCAGAATAGCCTGCGTAGGCGGTACCCGCACATCTTTGTTGCCTCCCCAAAAGAGCGTCGGCGTAGTAATGCGCCAGGCATCTTTTAAAGGTGACTGTTTCATATACGACTTGAGCGGCGCATTTTTTTGCCAGGGTGCGCCACCAAACCAGGGCGTGCGGTTGTAGCGCACATCACTTTCTGCATACAGTGAAATCCAGTCGGCAACGCCCGCTCCGGATGACGCCGCCTTAAAGCGCTCCGTGTAAGTAATCAATTTATTGGTCATGTGACCGCCTGCACTCCAACCCATTTTGATCAACTGATCGGGGTCGGCGAGCCTCTGCTTAACCAAATGATCGATGCCGTCCATCACGTCGTGGCGCGAATGGCGAAAGTAATCACCCACCATACTTCGAGCAAACTTGTCGCCGTAGCCGTGCCCACCCCGATAGTTAGGCAAGAAAATACCGTAGCCTTCGGCGGCCAGCACGGCAATATATCGCGATACATTCCACGAACCGAACTGTGCCGACGAGCGCGGTCCGCCATGTGAGATCGTAACTAGCGGAAAGGGTTTTGCCTGTGAATCATCTCTGTCGTATTTCAGTGGGTAGATAAACAGACCTTCAATGGTGGCCCGACCGCGGCCGCGCCACCGCACGCTCTCTTGTTTGGGCAATAGAAAGGTCTGCTCAAGTTCTTGTTGGTCTCGAGTCAGCCTGACCATGTCGCCTGAACTGTCGTTGAGAGTGAACACTTCACCAGGCTGAGTCGCGTCGCGCATCACGAATGTGTGGGTATCGCTCGACTCCCGATAATTCCAATGGGTAACAACGTGGTCGCCATCAGTGAGAGAGTCGAGTACACCTGTCTTTAACGTGTAGCTATACAGTTGCGTGCGAAGCCCGGTGTTTCCGGTTAGATAAATGACTTCTCCCGTCGCACCCCACTCAAACGACTGAAGCTCAATCGCCATATTGGGTAATAGCAGCTCGACTTTGCCGCTGTCAACCGACTGCACAAACAAGTTATCTTCATAGTACTGCTCGCCCTGCTCGTTCACGGTGGCAACGAAGGCTACATAGCGATTGTCCGGCGACAGCCTGGCTTTTCGCTCTGCAAACGTGTTGTCGGTAATCTGACGCTCAGACCCGGTAGCTACATTTCCTAACCACAGCTCTGCACCGGGTCGGTCGATGCGTCCATGGTCGGCGCGAGCATAAAGGTAGTGACTGCCGTCGCGTGACCATGAGAATCCGCGAACAAAATAGTCGCCGCCAACAGCTCGCTGAGTGTGTAGCGTATCTGTGTTCAGCTGCCAGACTTCGGTGGGTTCAAGTGTTTCGTATTCCTTAATAAACCAGTCTTTCTTTGCAATTCGCTTAGGGTCAACGACACGATTCGTCAGAAAATTAATGCTGTCTTCCTGAACAGACCAAGCCACAGCACTTACGGAAGCTTCGTGCTCGGTAAGCCGTTCGAGAGATTGGGGTTTAAGGGAGTAGCGATAGACCTGCTTATGTTTGTCGCCCTTGCGCTTTAGCGCCGTAATCAGGTACTGGCCGTCCACCGACCAGTAAGCGGCAGAATGACTTTCGTCGGTTGATTGCTTATCGAACAGCTTTCGTGACTGTCCGGAAATCACGTCCAGCAAGTAAAGCTGAAGAGTAGATTTGTTCGCCGCCCAGTCCGTTTGGCCACGCAAGTACACCAATTGGCTGCCATCGGGCGACAACGCAGGCGCCGTCGGCTTACTGAGTTCTACAATATCGACAGCGGTCATTGGCCGTTTCTCAGCGAGCGCGCCCCAAGAAAAGAGCATACAAACGAAACAAGCTAGCCATTTATTTCTATTATTATTCAACAATATACACTACCTGGCTAAAGAAAACCGCAGCGAAGGTCCGACATTCGTTGCGGTTTTGTGGTCGATACTAAAGCGTACAGGAAACGATAAATAAATCTGAGACATGGTCCTGAAAAATCAGGTTTTGTGTCACTACTGCCCCATTAACCACCCCGGGGAGGCTGTGTGAAAACACCTGCTCGTCATTGCGAGCCCGCAGACCGCGGGTGTGGCAATCTCCGTCCGGTGGGTGCGCACCCGCTTGGTCCGAAGGACCCTGCATGGAAGTACTCTTGGGGTGCGAATTCAATCGGTTATGTCACGTTACGTTAAGAGATTGCCACGCGCTTCGCGCTCGCAATGACGAAGTGAAGATAGCTAATTTGCATTTATCAATGTTGATGCGCTTTGATTCATGCGTTGGAATTGCGTCGGTGAGATTTTATATATCCAACGCTTTCGCGTTTGATTGATATGTTCGACTTCGGCACGAAGATCGGCAATATCCGCCGTAGTTAGTGTCAGTGCTTCGTTATTGGTCGCTTCGTCCGAAGAACTTGGCTGAGGCACGAATTGCTGGGCCAACGACTCGTCGAACCGGGCTACAGCATTTAACCAGTATTGTATCTTTCGAGGAGGGCCATCAGTTTCTTCGTCGCCGCTTTGTGGTTCATCGCGATAAAACAACGTCACGTCGATAATGATGCCCGAAAACTGGGTGTATGTGACGTTAAGGCGCTTGTAATCGTTAACTGCAAAAGCAACGTCCCTTATGACATTTTCAAAATTAAGACCGGCAAGTGCTTGAGCAAGATTGCGTACGGCTACGGCGTTTAGCACCTGATCGTCAGCACGCCCGACCAGGTCGAACTCAGAGTCAAACATGGCCGATTTGCTTATTTCTGCCCCTTGTACACCCGCATTAGTCACTTTAACGGATTGCACTTCGTCAGCAGCAATATCAAACAGGCCCGGATCAATCCAATCGTCTACGTTCGTTCCGGTAGTAAGCTTTGGCGTCACCAGAAACGAGGTATCAGAGTCGGGCTTACGTACAAAGGTCGAACCTCCAAAGCGGTCCGATGCATTTCCTGTTAGCACATTCAAATCGCCATCAGGCGTCGACAGGCTCAGCAATATCGCCTCGGACTCTGTGTCACTAATATCGCGTAGCCCAAGACGCGAGTAGAACTCCGGATTTGCTGTTTTTTGCTCAACTTGTTTGGCGTCGGCGAGGCTAAGAATAAGCTCACCGACTTTAGAGACGTTGGCAGCGTATTTGGATTTCTCTTTGACCACCCAAATGCCGTCCTTATCCTCGATAGTAACCTTGCCACCTTTAGCATCGCTCACGGTAAGGCGGCTAATTGAGTCCAGGTTGCCCGCAAGCTTTGGAAACAACTTTTCTTCGATCACAAGACTAGCCGTATCGCCGCCCAAGCCAAACCAAACCGCAGCACCCGCGCCACCTACCAACAAAGCTAACAACAAGACCTGGACAGGTTTCATGTTCGCGCTCTCCTTCTGTTACGCCACACGCTGAACACCACGATTAACGTGAGTAACAAGGGTACGAAAATAATGTTGAATGCTTTCAGCCTGGTTCCCAGACGGTCAATATCTCGATCGAGATTGCGGCGAACGTCTCGCAAGTCTTTTCGAATGCGTACTTTTTGTCCCATGAAGTTATCAATCTCCGCCTGCTGCTCCGGAGTCATCATCATGGAACCCCGGTCAGTTCTGGCCGACTGCAGTTCGGTAAGCCTTTGCTCGGTAGCAGTCAGCTCTAGCTGTAATTGTTCTTCTGTTTGCCTAAAACGTTCGTCAGCTTGAACCTTGAGCGCTTCAACTCGTTTGAAGGGTCGCAAATAGGTCTCTCGACCGCGAATGCTGATCAGGTCAGAACTCCCGGTGAGGTTGTCCAGCGCGTTGAACACGAAGTCGCCGTTACTGGCGAACGAATTTAACATCCGCTGCCCAAAAAAGCCTTGCACACTTACCCAAAACGGATCGATGAGCATATCAACATCGGCCACAACAATGGCGTTAACGGTGCCGTTCAACAGACCCTGCTCCTGAGTAGCTCTGTCGGCAAACGCTGACTCAACGTCGCCCGAAATGCGAGCCGACAGAATATGTACCTGGTCGTCGCTTACGAAATTGTCCTGAATGTCGGCGGGGTCCTGCGAAAAGAGCAAGCTTTGAGCACCCATGAGACCGGAGTCGTCGCTGCTGGTAATAAGCGTTTCAAGCACCAGAGGCGACGATTCTGCCAGACTCAAACTGCCCGAATATCCAAAGTTCAGGGTGTTCAGGCCACCGGTAATCACGTCGTTCTCGGTAATAGTCTCTTCGGTAATACCCAAGAACCCAAAGTGGCGAATCTCCCCCCGACCCGACGGTTCACGTACGTTCAGCGCCAACAACTGATCTGCGACAAATTGTCCTTCAGTAAATTTTAGACCCCAGGCG
>QIGP01000306.1 GCA_003228965.1 Gammaproteobacteria bacterium | reverse complement strand
CATGGCACAGCAACAGAACCTTAATCTCGAAGCCAGCCGTATCGCGGTACAGATCGCGCAAGACGACGTTCGATCTCAACGCACCGGCCACTATCCCACGGTGGATCTGGTCGTATCACACGGCGAGTTCGATTCAGATGGTAACTCTCTAAACACCGTTGGCGGCTTTAGCACACCGGGTCGCAACGACCAGGACAGCAGTAGCGATACCATTTCTTTGCAGTTCAACGTGCCCATTTACAGCGGCGGCGCGGTATCTTCCCGCGTGCGCCAGGCGGTCTATCAAAAACAGGCCGCGCAGCAGCGTCTTGAGCGAATTGCGCGCGAAACAGAACGTCAAACGCGCGACGCATACTTAAGCGTCACTGCAGAAATCTCGCGGGTAAAAGCACTGCAAGAAGCGGTAAAATCCAGCGAAACTGCACTGTCTGCAACCGAAGCCGGATTTGACGTAGGTACACGAACCAGTGTCGACGTACTCAACTCACGCCGCGATCTACTGCGGTCTCAAGTGAATTTCTACCTGTCGCGCTACGATTATCTCGTGAATCTGATCAACCTCAAAAGAGCAGCTGGTACGCTGTCTGGACAAGATCTACTTGAAATCAGCAACTGGCTGGAAGCGAGTAACGCGGAATAAGCAACGGGTGTCAGTGAGGGTCGGCTAGCAACGGCTCGACCAGACTCAGCAGTCGGTCCAACGCACCCCGATTTTTCTCTATGACTTCTTTGCCGGCTTCGCCAGCGGTGTGGCACGCGTCGGGGTCGCTGAGTAGCTTTGAGGCTTCTGCGCCAAGACTGGCAGCGTCGGGAACCACTAACATGGCACCCGAAGCCAACAGTTTTCCGGCAATGTCTTCGGTGTTGTACAGGTGCTCGCCGGTAATCACCGGCTTGCCCAACGCCGCGGGTTCCAGCAAATTGTGCCCACCCACAGGAACCAGGCTACCGCCCACAAAAGCGACGTCACACGCGGCGTAGTAGTCGCGCAATTCGCCCAGCGTGTCCAACAACAAAACGCGAGTGTCCGGCGTACTGATGGCGCCACTGGTACGAGTGATATAGCTGAGATTGTGCTCTTCCAGTAAGGACACAACGTGGTTCATACGCTCAGGATGTCGAGGCGCTAAAATTAGCAGCGTGTTCGGATGATTTCGCCACACGCCCTCCATGGCTTCCAGCACCAGTTGTTCTTCACGCTCGTGGGTACTGGCAGCCAATAGCACCGGCCGATTAGGTGCGTGTTTGGCACGTGCAAGCTCGCCGCGCACACGCACAGAGTCGTCTAACTCAAAATCAAACTTGATGTTTCCGGTCGTGTGCGTCCGAGCCGGGTTGGCGCCCAGGTCGCGAAAGCGCTCAGCGTCTGATTCACTTTGCGCTGCAATGACAATGCCGTGAGACAGAGCCTCTTTAAATAGACTGATAAAGCGGCGATATTTCACTACCGAAGGCGGTGAAATACGTGCGCTCGCCAGGATAAGCGGAACCTGCCTTTTACCGCACTCGTGATAGAGCGTTGGCCACAGTTCAGTTTCCACGACAATCATTACGCGAGGATTTATGCGTTGAAAAAACCGTCCTACGGAACCTGGCAAATCGTACGGCGCGTAGTGATGACGAACACGATCGCCAAAGATATCCTTGACTTGAGCACTTCCGGTTGGGGTCACAGTAGTAATTAAAACCGGGAGCTCTGGAAAGCGATCGAGCAGTCGCTCGACCAGGGCAGCGCACGCTTGTACTTCGCCCACCGACACGGCATGCACCCAAATACTTTGATCAGGATATTGCGGTAATCCAATGCCAAAACGCTCTGGAAGCCGCTCCCAGTACGCGCGGTTTCTAAAACCTCGGTACAGTAAAAAGAGCAGGACAATTGGTGCCAGCATATAGGACAGGGCTATGTAGAAAAAGCGAATCATTCCAGCCGTTTGATCGCTGCAATCAGTTCTGTCGTCGAGCGCCCTTCTTTAAATGTGAGCACTTCTACTTGCCCACCATGACTTTCAACCCAGTCACCTCCGACAATATCTTCGATAGCGTAGTCGCCACCTTTCACCAAAACATCGGGGGTAAGCGCTTCAATCAGTGTAAGCGGCGTGTCATCTGTGAACGAGGTCACCCAGTCGACCGATGCAAGCCCGCTCAATACAGCGAGCCTGTCGCCGAGTTCGTTAACAGGTCGCGAAGACCCCTTGAGCCTGCGTACAGACTCATCATCGTTAACGGCGACAATGAGTCGTCGACCCAGCGCTTTGGCTTCTTCAAGATAGGCCACGTGCCCCGCGTGAAGTAAATCGAAGCAACCGTTGGTAAATACAATGCGCTCGTTACGTGCTTTGGCTTCATTAACCGCTTCGAGCAGTTGCTCTGGCGTTAGTACGCTGCGGCCGCCCGTACCGCGACGGTGTAGAGCCTGCCGAAGCTCAGAGCGCGACACCGTAGCCACGCCGAGTTTGCCTACGACAATACTGGCCGCAAGATTGGCTAGCGCCACGCTGTCGTGCAGCGAAGCATTTGTTGCGAGTGCGGCCGCAAGCGTAGCGATCACGGTATCGCCTGCACCGGTGACGTCGTATACCTCACGGGCAGCAGCCGCAAAATGGGTAGCTCCGTTAGCGTCGATCAGAGTCATGCCTTGTGCAGAGCGTGTAACCAGCAGCGCATCGAGCTCGAATTCGGTGCGCAAAACCTGCGCCCGGGTTTCAATGTCGTCGTCACCATTACACGGACCAACCACCGCCTCAAATTCGCCCAGATTCGGCGTGAGTAAAGTAGCCCCACGATATTTGGAAAAATCGGCGCCTTTGGGGTCCACCAATACAGGCTTACCGGCCGCAATAGCTGCCTTAATCAGTACTTGTGGGTTACTGAGCGCTCCTTTGGCGTAGTCAGACAGCACCACGACGTTGGCGGATGCCAGGCCTTGGGAAAATTTTTCTTCAATAGATACTTTGGCGAGTGCCTCAGCGTCCTCTTCGCGATCGAGACGAATCAGCTGCTGATTGCGGCTTAACACACGCAGCTTTGTAATGGTGCGAGGAGCGCCTTTTTCCAACAGGTTTCGAACGCCTGCCGCTGCTAGCAATTCGCCCAGAACACGCCCTTCTTCATCGTCACCTGCGACACCACACAGAGCAACCGAAGCACCCAGCGCTGTCAGGTTCATGGCGACGTTCGCAGCACCACCTGCCCGATCTTCGCTGCCCTGAATATTCACCACCGGAACCGGCGCCTCTGGCGAAATTCGCGAGGTCGGCCCAAGCCAATACCGGTCCAGCATGACGTCTCCGGCAACGAGAATCCCGCTAGTTGCAAAATCAGGCACGGTCAAAGTCATATAATTAGTGAAGCTTGCAAAAGTTGCGGCAAGTATACCTGCAAAAAATGACCTCACGACCTCTTGTCGTGCAAACAACTACAACCCAAACGTTGCTGCGGGTACACTCTCGTGGTGTCTGAATCCACTGAAACTGAATCGGCCTGCGTGCCGCTGACGCGTTTTCTCGCCCCGCGCTACTGGCCGGTATGGTTTGGTCTGACCGTCATGCGGCTATCGAGCCTATTGCCCTACCGTGGTTTGATGTTTGTGGGTCGGCACTTGGGAAACATGGCCTACCTGCTCATTCCAAAACGGCGACGAATTGCAGAGCAAAACATCGCGATTTGCTTTCCCGAACTCTCACGCCAGGAGCAAACCAGTCTGGTAAAACGCCATCTCCAGTCTATTGGTGTGGCACTCATGGAAATTTCGTTGGCTTGGTGGGCCAGCGAAAAACGTCTGGCGAGTTTGACGGAACTGGAGGGTCTGGAACATTTGCAGCAGGCCGAAGCCGAAGGAAAAGGCGTGGTTTTACTGGCTGGCCACTTCACCACCATTGAAATCGGTGGCGTTTTACTAACTAGTCATGCCGTCTTCGACGCCATGTACCGCAAATTTGAAAACCCGTTGTTCGAAGAAGTTATGCGGCGCAAACGCGAGCGCTGGGCGCGAAGAGTCATCAAACGTGGCGATTTTCGGCAAATGTTTCGTAGTCTGAAAGACGGTCGCGTCGTGCTCTATATGCCCGACCAGGCCTTTGTACGCAAAGGACATCTCCTTGTGCCTTTTTTCGGCCAGCCGGCTCCAACCAACACGGGCACCGAGAGGCTAACCAGAAGAACCGGGGCGCTCGTCGTACCCTTCCTGCCTACGCGTAAAGCAGACGGCAGCGGTTACCTGATCAAGCTGTATCCAGCACTTATAGACTTTCCGGGACCGGATTCAATGGAAAACGCGACGCGTATTAATGAAGTCTTCGAAACTCATGTACGCGAAGCCCCAGAGCAGTATTTGTGGATGCATAGACGATTTAAAGACCAGCCCGGGATGTACCAGAAAGACTAGATTTGGCGCTAAACCTCGGCAAAAGCAGACTCGTAAGCCTGCAGTAGCCGCTGCCACCCACTGTCTATTGCTTGCGCTCCTTCCGGATAAATCTTGTGCAGCGAGCGCTGCAGCCTTGCCAGGTTGGCCTGACACCATTCGCCCTGGACGGAGGCACGTTTGAAACTTTTATCGAAGTCGATGATGAATATGGAGCCCGCGCCATCAACAAGAATATTGTGTGCATTCAAATCGGCATGATCAACACGGGCTCGATGCAATTGGCCAATTGTGCGTCCGATGCTGGACCACAGAGCATTGGACCCTGCGTGCTCGGCCAGGTTGGCAGACCAACTTTGAGAATCGGGGATACGCCTGGTCAATAGCTGGGCGGTATACCACGGACCGGTCTTACAGTAGCCAGCCGCTATAGGTTCGGGAACAGGAAGCTGCTGTTTGCGCAAATCGAGGAGTAGATTGAACTCGGCAAAACTGCGCGTCGCCTCTTCCGAACGGAACCAGTATTTGTTGCCTAGAATTTTGGCGACGGCGCCACCTCGCCTGAAATGTCGCAGCACAAACGAGTCGTCATCGTTGTCGACAAACCAGTTCGCACCACGGCCTGAATCCACGGCTTCCGCGTTCTTCCAGGCTCCGTGATCGAACAGGTGGGACGGATCGGCCGGAGTAAATTTGGTGTTGAGCAGAACAACCTGCGCACCAAAACACCTGCGATTACCCATCGCATGGTCGTCCAGAGACTTTGCGCTACTTTCTGCCATCGGCTACGATTCCAGTCGCATTTATGAACCCATACGGGAAACGTATGATCACTGACTCACCGCTAAAGATATGCCTGCTGCGATTGTCAGCCATTGGCGATACCTGCAATGTTGTTCCGACGGTCCAACAGTTGCAGGAGGTATTTCCCCACAGCACGATCACATGGATCATAGGTGCTGTGGAACATCGCTTACTTGGCGCGCTTCCCGGCGTTGAGTTTATCACTGTTGACAAGTCCAGCGATAAAAAAACGTTACGCGTTCTGCATAAAAGGATTAAGTCCGACC
>QIGP01000148.1 GCA_003228965.1 Gammaproteobacteria bacterium | reverse complement strand
AGCAGTGTTCTGGCTCGCATGTGTCATCCCCCAATGTTCGAATCAAGGTCATACTATAGCCTATTAATGGCGTGTAGCAACCCGTAAGAACTCACTCCGACAG
This sequence comes from Gammaproteobacteria bacterium, assembly GCA_003228965.1. GTDB lineage: Bacteria > Pseudomonadota > Gammaproteobacteria > Steroidobacterales > SZUA-146 > SZUA-146. The sequence continues at coordinate 5,383 of QIGP01000148.1, read as the reverse complement.
CCGCCGATTGGCCCGGTTGCGAGCACCTGTAAGTGTGGAGCTATTTTGCTATTCAAAGCGGCGTCTGCGCATTCCTGGCCGCAAAGCGATCCAAATCCTGCACCTCAGGGCGATCTAAAACAGCGACCGAAGATCGTTGTTAATCAAAATTTGCAGCGCCTGCAGCAAAACAAGCACCACAAGTGGGGACAAATCGAGACCGCCCAAGGTTGGAATGATGCGACGCGCTGGCGCAAGCACAGGTTCGGTCAGGCTGTAGAGCATGCTGACAACCGGGTTGCGAGGGTCCGGGTTAATCCAACTGAGAATGATACGCAGAAAAATGGTCATGACGTAAATACTGAACACCAGATTCAGGAGGCTGAAAAAGGACTCGACCAAGGTGTAGACCAAGTCTGGAATGCCGCCGCCTGTCTGGATCATATAAAGAATCAACAACACCACGATTTGAACGATGGCTGCGGCCACCAGGCTCGCCAGATCCAGGCCTTTCAGTCCCGGAATTACTTTACGCAGTGGCATGACCAGAGGATTGGTCACGCTGACAATGGCCTGAGACACCGGGTTATAGAAGTCCGCGCGTACTATCTGAAGTAAGAAGCGCATAACGAATACGCCGACTAGAAGTTTTCCAACGAGACTTAAAATAAAGATGAGTGCTGTCATAGTGTGCTAATCCGTTCCAAATTCTTCGGCCAGAGTGCCTGCGCGCAGGCGTGCCACCTTCATGGCGGACTCCATAATAGAAGGCAGTTTTTGTGCCGCCAGGATATCTACCGCAGCGGCGGTCGCGCCACCCGGGGAGGTAACGCGGCGGCGTAATTCTTCAAGCGTGCCTTCTTCGTTAAGTGCCATGCTCGCTGCGCCCAACGCCGTTTGACGGGCGAGGTCCTGGGCCAGCTTGCGTGGCAATGTTTGTTCTACGGCGGCGTTTTCCATCGCTTCAAGTATATAGAAGAAGTAGGCTGGCCCGCTGCCGGACAGAGCCGTGACGGCGTCGATGAGTTCTTCGCGTTCCACTCAGGCAGCCAGGCCAACGGCCGAAAATACTGCGGTGGCAAGTGCAATATCGTCCTCAGTCACGTCCCGATCACCGTACAAACCAGTTGCTCCACGCCCCAGGAGTGCTGGTGTGTTGGGCATGACCCGGACGATTCGACGGTAGCCATTAAGCCAGCGACTGATGTGATCGCATTCGATGCCGGCTGCTATTGAAACCAGCAACGGTTGTAGATCACCAACGGTCTCAGTCAGATTCGTGCATACCGCGCGCATGATCTGGGGCTTAACCGCGAAAACGATGCAATCGGCGCCGTCGACGGCTTCTTGATTGTCAATAAATGTGTCGACACCAGGCAGCTTTGCCAGTTGCTCCCGTTGCGCCGTATCTGGATCAGCAACCCGTAAGTCGTAGCGGTCAAGCTTGGCAAGCCTTGCTAGCAGGGCGCCTGCCATGTTGCCGCCGCCGACAAAGGTGATGCGATTAGAGTGCATAGTGTTGTCTCAAGTTGGAAGGGGGTTCCTGATGCGGCGATAGTGTGTCAGTCGGTGGGCCGTTTGCCAAACACATCGGTGCCAATGCGTACCCAGGTCGCGCCATTGGCAATGGCGGCCTCCAGATCTCCAGACATGCCCATCGATAACTGGTCAATGGAGTCATCGTGTTGTCGAATGTCCTCCAGCAAGATTTTTACCCGTGCAAAGGCCGCCGATTGGGCGTCGAAGCAGTCGGTGGCGGGTGCCATAGCCATCAAACCTCGAACTTTCAGCCGCTCGAACGATTTAATCGCGGTGACAAAATCCGCCACCTTTGAGGGTTCCACGCCTGCTCGCTCGGGGTCGCCGCTAAGATTGACCTGGACCAATACGTTCAAAGGCGGCCTGGAATTGCGGAACTGGTTCAGGCGCCGAGCGATCTTTTCGCGATCGAGGCTGTGAACCCAGGAAAAATTCTGCGCAATCTGGCGAGCCTTATTGGATTGAATCTTGCCAATAAAGTGCCAGTTTAACTCTTTGTTATTTAACGAATTAGCCGCAGATAACGGGTTAATCTCAGCTTGTTTCGTAAGGGCTTCGCTGACGAAATTTTCGCCAAAATGGGTCTGACCTGCGTCGCAGGCCTCGACGACAGCGGTTGCCGGATGCCGCTTGCTCACGGCCAGAAGCTGTACAGAATCTGGGATTCGCCGATAACGCTTGGAAGCTGTTACGATTCTTTCCTGAATATTCATCAGATTATGTGTGATTTGGGTCAAACTTTTTGCTCCATATTGCCGGTATACTTTAGCGCAACTCGGGCCTCTGCGGCGACGCAGTATGGCTTGGAACAACAATTCGCCGTGACGATCACTGTCTGCGACGTATTGGCAGGAACGACCTCGTGTTTCACCGGCCACAATATAGGGTGTGAACATGTTGAATTTAAAAGGAACCCACAGGGACACTCACGCATGGCTTTGGATATCGCACAACTACTGGCGTTCGCCGTAAAGAATGATGCATCAGATTTGCATTTGTCGGCCGGCGTACCGCCGATGATTCGTGTCGACGGTGACATAAAACGCATCAACATGCCGTCGCTTGAACATAAAGAAGTGCACGGCATGGTGTACGACATCATGAACGACAAACAACGAAAAGATTTCGAAGAGTTTTTCGAAACAGATTTTTCGTTTGAAATTCCGGGCCTTGCTCGTTTCAGAGTAAACGCGTTTAACCATAATCGCGGCGCAGGCGCGGTGTTCCGAACCATTCCAAGCAAGATCCTTACGCTTGACGATCTTGATGCGCCAAAAATCTTTAAAGACATCTCGTTGACTAACCGCGGCATCGTGCTGGTGACCGGGCCAACGGGTAGTGGTAAATCGACCACGCTTGCGGCGATGGTCGATTACATCAACGACACCAAGCCCGATCACATTCTCACGGTTGAAGATCCGATCGAGTTTGTACACGTCAGTAAAAAATCTCTTATTAACCAGCGTGAAGTTCACCGCGACACGCTCGGTTTTAACGAAGCCCTGCGCTCAGCACTTCGTGAAGACCCGGATATTATACTTGTGGGTGAGATGCGTGACCTTGAAACCATTCGGCTTGCGTTAACCGCAGCAGAAACCGGTCACCTTGTGTTCGGTACACTTCATACCAGTAGCGCGGCTAAAACCGTCGACCGTATTGTCGATGTGTTTCCTGCGGCTGAAAAAGACATGGTGCGTTCCATGCTTTCGGAATCTCTTAGAGCGGTTATTTCGCAAACACTGTTGAAGAAAAACGGTGGAGGGCGCGTCGCGGCTCACGAAATCATGATGGGTACACCTGCTATTCGTAATCTGATTCGTGAAAACAAGATCGCCCAAATGTACTCGGCTATTCAGACCGGGCAGTCAGTCGGTATGCAAACGCTCGATCAGTGCCTCCTGGAGCTTGTTCGCAAAGGTGTGGTGAGTCGTGAAGAGGCGCGGTTCCGTGCTTTCCACAAAGAGCAGTTTTAGGCTAAGGCCAACCGGAGAAATTCATGGAACGTGATCAAGCGATAAAATTGATGCAGGACCTGATGCGCGGGATGGTGTCGAAAAACGCCTCCGATTTGTTCATCACGGTCGGGTTTCCACCCGCAATTAAAATTGACGGTGTGATAACGCCTGTCTCGCAAACCCCGTTGACGGCCTCACAAAGTGCCATGCTCGTGCGTTCTATAATGAACGACAAGCAAACCAAAGAATTCGACCGCAGCAAAGAATGCAATTTTGCTGTGGCCCCTAAAGGTATTGGCCGTTTCCGCGCCAACGCGTTTGTGCAGCAAGGCAACACGGGCGCGGTATTGCGTACCATTACAACCGACATTCCAGTGTTCGACGATCTAAACTTACCGCCTGTTCTTAAAGACGTGGTCATGGCCAAACGTGGCCTTGTAATTATTGTAGGTGGTACAGGCTCTGGTAAATCGACGACGCTCGCTGCGATGATAGGTCATCGCAACAAGAACTCGCGTGGCCACATTATTACTATCGAGGATCCGGTTGAGTACGTACACCCTCACGAAGGTTGTGTTGTTACTCAGCGCGAAGTGGGCGTGGATACCGACAATTGGCATGCCGCGCTAAAGAATACGTTGCGTCAGGCGCCGGATGTTATTTTGATTGGTGAGATTCGCGACCGTGAAACCATGGAATACGGCGTTCAGTTTGCCGAGACAGGCCACCTTTGCCTGGCCACACTTCACGCCAACAGTGCCAATCAGGCGCTCGATCGGATTATCAACTTTTTCCCGGAAGAGCGGCGTGATCAGTTGTTGATGGATTTGTCGCTGAACATTCGCGCATTAATTTCGCAGCGATTGATTCCGTGTTTAGACGGCGTTGGCCGGCTCGCGGCCATGGAAATCATGTTGGCTTCGCCGCTGATTTCAGACCTCATTTTCAAAGGTGACGTGCACCAGATTAAAGAAGTCATGGCCAAGTCAAATCGCTTGGGCATGATGACCTTCGATCAGGCGCTGTTTGATCTTTACGAGAACGGTTCCATCGGTTACGAAGAAGCGCTGCGCAACTCCGACTCTAAAAACGAGTTGCGCCTGCGCATTAAGCTCGAAAGCAAACGCGAGTTCATAGCTCAAGACGAAGGTGGGCACAGTCTTCGCATCATGGAACATGAGCCAGACGCTAAACAGTTCTAGTACAAAACTCGAACAACCCGTCAGGACGGAGGTGCTAAACCCTCGAAAGCTGCCGGTTCATCTTTGCATTGACGTATTGAGAAAGCATGAACACTAAACCACTATTTAAACTGATGGTTGAAAAGAAGGCGTCTGACCTTTTCTTTACCACCTACGCGCCGGTCAAAATCAAGATCGATGGTCGCATCATTCCTGTTAACAGCACCGAGCTTACGCCGAAAATGGTTAAGCAAGCCGCGTTCGGATTGATGAACGAAGATCAGCTCGATACCTTTGCGCGCGAACTCGAAATTGATTTCGCCATTTCCGAACCAGGTCTGGGACGTTTTCGTGTCAATGTGTTCCATCAGCGCGGCAACGTGGCCATGGTGCTTCGTTACATCACTTCGGACTTACCGCGCCTTGATGAGTTGGGTATGCCGCCAATACTAAAAGATCTGGTGATGAAAAAACGCGGCCTGATCCTTATGGTTGGCGCTACCGGGTCGGGTAAATCAACGACGCTTGCGGGCATGATCAATCACCGCAATGAAACCGCGTCAGATCATATTCTGACCATCGAAGATCCCATCGAATTTCTACATCCGAACAAGAATTCGCTGATTAACCAGCGTGAAGTCGGAGTTGATACGGCAAGCTACGCGCGCGCGTTGAAAAGCGCCATGCGAGAAGCGCCCGACGTAATTTTGATTGGTGAAGTTCGTGACC
>QIGP01000187.1 GCA_003228965.1 Gammaproteobacteria bacterium | reverse complement strand
AGTTGAAGGTCGGACCTGAATTTTGTGCCTCGGCCACTCAGACGTCTGAACTCAGAGCCAAGCCGAAGCCTTGGTCCCGTATCTGTTCCCGCACCGACTCTGGCAACGTAGCGCTGCGATTTGCGCGACTGTGCTTTCACGTTTACGGGTATTTCGAGATTAACAGCGCCTTCTCTGGGTGCGACTACCGATACGTTCTGATAGTAGCCGCTATCGCTCAGGGCAAACTGCATGGCCACCAAACGATCGGACGAAAAAGGCTCCCCTCTTTTGAGGGTTACGTAGCGATCAGCAAACGATTGATCGAGGGCTTCCTGCTCAAGAGTAATGGGCCCGAACACAAATAGCGGACCGCTTTTTAGATCAAGGTGCACACTGGCCTGACGCTTGTCCGGTTCGACGCGAATTTCTGCTCGCTCGTAGCCAGCGTCGAGGTAACCGGCTGCAACGACAGTACGTAATAATTCCTGCTTCAGTTGCGTGTACTGCTGATGGTTCAACACCAAGCCAGCTTTTACTTTCGATCGCGAAAGTAGTGCTATGACATATTTGTTTTCGGCCGTCGTTTCATCCGTGTTTATATCGACCTGTGTGATGGTTGTAGCAAGTCCTCTCTTGATGACATAGCGAGCCTCCCAATCGTCACCCTTTTGGGTCAGCGAGCCGGTAATTGTCGGGGAGTAATAGCCGAAAGGCATCAAGGCCTCGCGAATTTCTTCTTCAGCTTTATCATGCATACGCGAGATGGCAAAGTCGGAAAGCCCCGTCGCCTCTTTGCGCGAGCGCTTAGCCACTTTAGAGATACTCAGATAGGCTCTAACGTTTTGGAGTTCGGTGTCGGAAACACCGTCTATGTCCACAGATACCGCGGCGCCTGCGCTTCCAGTCAAAATGACGCAGGCACCCAACACGCATAGCGGCCGGTAAAACAATGTCATCTTGGAGGAATCCCTGCTAAACAGTTTGATACATCGCTTAAAGTTATGATGTTTTTCCCGGGCACTCAGACTACGACAGCAATGGAGGCAGAAGTTCGTGTCGAGCTCGTATCACTTTATCATATTTGACCTGAACCGGTTCCCTTCTAACCCCGGGCTGATCCTCAAAAATGCTTCCATTAGGTACTCAAACCATGTACCCGCGCCAGACAGCCGCAGTATCACGCAATACAAGGTTTTCTTGTTGTATTGCGCGCTGTGAATATGAGCCCAGGTGAAGACCCCGAAGACATGGTGTCAATTCGGGTTTGGGTCAAACAAGAGCGCGTGACTAGTACTCAGCGCCGGTCGTTGTTTGCTGTAAACGATGTGTATCAGTCCCTACACGAGGGTAAAGGCCCGAAGACTGCAGGCATGCTCCTGGTTGCTCTGATTGAGTGCGTCGCCGACCGCATTGGCGCGTTTGTCGACCAAATCGAAGAAATGGATTTAGAACACAAAATTCTTTCTGACTAAGCCGCTAGCTGCTCTCATTAGTTAGTTTTCGTCGGGTGCCCTAACGGGAATATCGTTGCGTCCAGACATCAATAGAACCGAAAGCCCGGTTATGTCCTTCTCAACCAATTCAGTTTGCAGCTCCAGACCACTCATTCCAGGCATACGAACATCTCAACCTTGTGACGAATTTAACGACCCTCTTGCTCGCGGACAAGGCATTGCATAGTCACTTACTACACCCGCAACTCAAGCAGTTTCAACTGAAAAGTTGTAACCGACACTGCGGAAACTGGTTAACCAGCGGATACCCAGGCATTGCACCAGCCCTTGCCTGCAACGAGCTTATTCTGAAACAGTGAACATGGCGCCCAGTCTCCCTCTTCTTTTATGGCATACAGCGCACAGTTGTCACAAAACTGCTTCTTGCCTTCTTCACCGCCGCGCTTAGGGTACTTTGCAACATCAACAGTCGACGCATCGTGTTTGTAGCCAAGCGCCTGAGCTGTCGCATCGTCTTCGGTTAGCTTTACGTCTTCGGCACTCGCTGTGTTTGAAACAGAAAGACCGCCTAGCGCAAGAGCTGTTGCACAACTTCCTCTAAGAAATTGTCGGCGTGAAATGGATTCATTGTTCATAAGATTACTCTCTCATTACCTGTTAGGAGAAGTCCCGGCCATATAAGTCAACAGGCCAGACAGTGACTATATTGTATCGCATACCGTAGTTCTTACAAACTTGAAAGCACGAGCTTTAACTTTTTTTACACAATAACTTCGTACGCCAGGCAAAACGTAGCTAAACGCAAGACAAGCTCCGTTTCCTAAGTAAGCCCGTTCCAACCATGATGCGAAATGCATAGAAAACCGGGGATACCGGAGGATGGGCATAGCGACAAAGTCAGCCTTCCCCAGTCTTGTCTGCTTCAACTACCCCATCACGTCTGAACTTGTGACTCACATCGAGCACGCGACGCACACCACCACCGAGACGCATGAGTTTCTCAAGCGTGGAACGGTCGAGTTGCTGAACTTCAGCAAACCAGCCCGTGAGCATTTCAATGAGCTCCAACATGTCGCCCATACGTTGACGCGCATATCGGTCGGGATCGTCAGGGGCGCTCACCGGAACAGGCTCCAGAAGCGCACCGCGCAGCATGGTAATGGTTGGGTCAATTTCTCTTTGACGACGCTGTTCCGCCAGCGTCTGAAAGATTAACCAGATATCGTCCGGTGCCTTGAAGTAGTCCTTGCGATCACCCGGAATGTGCTGAAGTTTTACCAGCTGCCAGGACTGCAACTCCTTAAGCCCCATGCTCACATTGGAACGTGACATGCTTAAGCCTTCGGCCATTTGGTCTGCATTTACAGGATCTTCAGATATGAACAACAGCGCGTAAAGCTGCCCCACGGTGCGGTTAATTCCCCACCGACTGCCCATTTCACCGAAATGTAGTATGAAATTTTGCTGATAGCCTGTTAATTTCATAGTATTTTCATTTTTTCCTGAAAATTCAGAACATACATGAATTATACCTAGGCACGTGATCAAAGCCAGTCTTTTATCAGGTTCAAGCGGCTGAATTCGAAGCGGCAGTTCACTAGAGATAATTGCGCAAGCCGCTAGACATGTCTACGGTCAGCGCTCATATCTAAATGGCTTCTGCGGCTGTGAAGTAGCCAACGCCAAGAGGGTGTCGATTCAGTGAAGTTAGCCACGATGCGCGTGTTATCGTTAACACTTGTATTATTGTCAAACAAGTAAACAAGCGTTGAGAACAGTGGATAATCACCTTTTTATTTCGTACAAACACAAAGCGGCCTCCGCCAAGGTTGCTTTGCGCTTTCATGACTATTTGAAAGCGGTGTCTGGTGGTCTCAAGTTTTCGCTTTTTATGGACACCGATATCGATGCGGCACAGCTGTGGTCAAGCGAGATACAAACCCAACTTGAGAAAACCACACACTTTGTTTGCCTGCTCACAACGAGCTATTGGACTGCTCCGCAATGTCAGCGCGAGCTTTTTTTTGCGCTCGATCAATTTAACAAAAACAGCTCTCCCAAGTTGCTTTTTGTATTGGTCGAAAAACTAAATCCAGCGTGGTTCGTGTTCGACCAGGTTGAGGGTACAGGCGCACTCACATCGGATGACCCTGCCATCCAAAGTGTAGGCGATATTAATTTTTTAGGGCCATTCGATAAACAGCGCCAACTGATTCGGCTTCAGCATGAAAATGATGCACTTCTACAGGATCAATTTTTTCAACTAACCGAACGCATTCAAAAAGTACTGAACTGAGAATCACGATGCGCATTCAAGGACATCTACGCACAGACGATACAGGCAAGTGCTCAGGGCGCAAAATCTATCTGTGTTGGTTGCCAGCTGCCGCTTCGCAAAAAACCGCGTGGGTCGACAAGTTCTTCGGAAATCTTAAAACCATTAGTCGCGACGACAACCTCGTGCCAGTGAGTGCAGAACGGCCTGCGATGGAAGCCGGTACTGCCACCGCAACTGAGCAGCAAGCGTGCCGCGACGGGGTTACCGATTTTGTTTTTATCGCCACTGTGCAACAAATTGAAAAACACCGCGCTTTAGTCATAAAAGAACGCAATTCAGATTTAAAATGGGTCTTGGATTTGCAAAGCGTACATGACGCTTCGACCCCGCGCATCTGGTTAGTGCCACTTGAAAAAATGAACCTGAGTTGGTTCGAATTTCCGCCACGCACATCACCTGAAAAATTCCTGAATGACTACGAATGGCATTTCCCGATGCCATCACTAATAGCAAAGCATGAGAAGTCAGGTTCGATTTACAAAGTACGCGGTATCGAAACAAAGTCGGAAGAAACACAAGAAGACCTCGACCAGACTCTTGATGGTTTGCTTGCACATGGCGCAAACCCTTGCGAGATATGTGAGCAATAACAAACCAAGGACAACCTCATGAGCGCACGAGCAACAGCGTTTCGTTTTATTGGTCGCGGTAAACGTGCCGATTTATTGGCTCGTATAGATGATATCAATCCGTTTGCGCACACCATTGGGCATTGGTTGCCGGATGAAGAGCATTCGCCAGTTGAAGATGAAAATGCGCCTGGCCACCCAGCAGGATACATTTCAGAAGCAAACCTTGTAGAAGCCGTTAACACCGCGCTAGTGCTTGGCAAACCTCTTTTACTAACGGGTAACCCGGGCACAGGTAAAAGCGAACTAGCCGAACGCTTAGCCTGGGAACTCAATCTGGGCCCAGTATTGCGCTTTGAGGCACAGTCCACCTCTGAAGCTAATGACCTGTTCTATCGTTTCGATTTAGTCGGGCAATTGGCCGCTAGTCAATTGGTGCGACAGGATCTCATTGCATCACAGCAAGCCGATGCGAAAAACTTTCTGAGTTTTGGGCCGCTAGGCAGGGCCATTATTGCGGCTGATCCAAAACGATATAGCGACCTGTATGAACAGGCCGTTAAAGGATCTTCAGTCGCTAGTGACACGCCAAGACCGAGCGTCGTATTGATTGACGAAATCGATAAAACCAGTCGCGATTTTCCTAACGATTTATTAAACGGAATTGCTCGTTTAAGTTTTGAGATTCGTGAAATGAGCACGCGTGTAAGGGTTCCGGAAGAGAAATCCCTGCGCCCTATCGTCATTATCACGAGCAATTCTGAACGTGATTTACCAGATCCATTTTTACGACGCTGTAACTATCATCACATTTCTGATCCGGACGAGAATCTACTTAGAAAAATATTAATCAATCGTGTATTTGGTGGACCAAAATCCGATTCCCCGGATGAACCGATGAGTACTTTATATGAAGATCTCTTGGGTGCATTTATTGAAATGCGCGCCAACACAGATGGCCAGCTTTTTTATGTGCCTGGAACATCCGAACTGATTGACTGGACCAGTGCACTGGTGCATTCGGGGGCCAACCCGGACGCGAGTATGCAGGCAAATATTTCCTGGGTACAAAAAGCGGTGAGTAGCGTCATGAAGCATCGCGACGACGCCGATGAGCTTAGGCGACTACTGCTGAGGTACCAGCCGAG
>QIGP01000053.1 GCA_003228965.1 Gammaproteobacteria bacterium | reverse complement strand
GCATGAATCCGTTTCTTCACAAAATAGCCTACTTCGAAGCCAACCAGCACATGGCGGTGAATACCTCGGCTGTACCTGTGTCCGCCGTTATTCGCTACTACGACGACATTGTTCGCGCACTCAACGAAGGTAAGAGTTACGACCAGGTACTCGCCGGAGCCGCAAGCTCCGCGGCCATCGCTCACCAATACGGACATCGGTCCAATCTTTTTCAGAACGATCAGTGCGTCTGCAACGAAGATTTTGCGCGCGAGTTTTACCAGCTCTTTTTCGGCATTACAGGAGCCTACTCGCCGGAGTATCACGAAACGGTGACCATCAAAAACACCGCAATGGCGCTGACCGACTTTAGATTGCAACAGGATGCCCAGGGTAACTTCACACCCGATGTTGAGTACAGCTCGGAACATCATCCTTCCGGACCACTGGAAATGCTTGGTACAACAATTAACGGTACGAACGCGCAGGAGCGGCTGGTTGAATTAGCCTCAATTGCCATCGAACACACAGAGAGCCTGGCAACGTTACCAGTACTACTTATCCGAGGTCTGGCCGACGACAACCTGAGCCCTTCTGGCGAAGCTGTCGTGCGAACTGCCTGGTCGTCCATGACTCAAAAGGACTTGCTGTTGTTCTTACGAGCCTACTCCATTTCGCCTTTGTTCCACAGTCCCACACGCGTCAAATACTGGACAAGCATAGAGCGCAGACTTCTGGTTATTAACAAAATTAGCGCAAGCAACGACGAGATTTATAACCGCGTCTACTCCGTTGTTGGTCACGTGCTTGAAGGTATAAGAACGTTTCGACCCTCGAATAATGTGTTTGGCGATCAAACCGGGGATATGGCCGCCGACTCACTGGACGTGTTTCTTCAAAACTACAATCAAAATACCGACCAGAGTTTTCTCTTTCGTCGTTACTCGATAAGCGAAGGCGACTTCACATGGACCAAAGACTGGCGCGATATCATTGCAAGTAGCGACGGCCGCTACACCGTGGAACACGTCGCCAACTATTTGTGGCAAAGACTTATTGGCGATGGTGGCAAGAACTTCGGCGCCCTCGAGCGAGCCCACATTTACGCACTGCTTGGCACCGATAGTGGTCTTGCCGGTTTTCTCGACCCTGACAATCTTGACCACGTTTACACCGAAGCGGAGCTTGCCGCCGCTGACGTTGCCGTCAAATTAAATACGATCGGCGCCACTGAGTTGGAGCTCGACAGTGCAAGCTCTGGCGAACTGGAAATCACCAGCCAGCGCATTGGACAGGCCGTGAGCTTTATCGCAGCATCGCCTTATATGTTTTATCAGGAAGGTAAATAACCGTGAATCGTCGCTCCTTTTTGTCTTCACTAATAGCCTCTGGCGCACTGTGCGGAACCAGCTTTCTCGGTCAACGCGCAAGCCTTGCCAGCGCCTTTGCCGACACCCAGCAGCGTATGTTGGTATCGGTGCTCTTGTCAGGAGCTCCCGATTTTCGACATCTGATGCCACCCCCTTACTCTGAAACAGTTGGCAGTGTTGGCTACGAATACTGGCAGGCCATGGCCTCAAGCCACGGGCTTGGCGAGAGTCAGAGCGATCTGCAAGCGCGGTTTAGCCAGGAATACGACCTCATCGGCAATGACCAGAACGAATTTGGCTTGCTTAAATCTTGCGGCTGGCTGAAACAAATGTGGGAAGACGGTCACGTCGCTATTGTTAATAACGTACTGGGGAGTTCATCGCGCAACCATCCTCTGAGCATCCTGGTCAGTGAGCTGGGTAACCGCTCAGCCTCAGTCTTAAGCAGCAATTCGCCTGGTGTCGGCGGGCGACTGGCACACCTGAGCGCGCGCAACGTTCTGTCACTAACTCCCGCACCCAGGAGTTACTGCTACGGCCCCTCCTCTTCCAATGCGCTGAAGCGCTCGACCGATCGAATTGTGAGCGCGAAAGACACGCGAACATTAACTTTGTTCGAAGGCGACACGGCGGAATTTTCAGGATCGTTTCGCAACGAACTTTCGCGAAACGTGGCCAGCTACTACGCCTCCAAAAACAGTAGTGGCGACAGCGACGTATTTGCTGACAAGTTTTTACAACACGAAAGCAAGCTGCGGGAACTCGGCGGGCCGATTAACGAGCGCCTGAATTCATTGCCGGTGCCAGCGTCACTGGAACGGCTTTACAGCCAAGAACTCATGCCGTTGCATTCTCCCGCATTCGGCCTTCAAGTGCGTAACCTGTACGACAGCTTGGCGAGTGCGGACATTTTAAATATGGGACTAGCCACGCTCGAATACAAAGGTTTCGATTCGCATCGACTACAAATAGAAACTCTCGAACCTCGCTTGCGGGACCTGTTTGGTGAGCAACAAGCTATGCAATCGCTCTACGAGGAACTTCCCGAAAGCGTTAGCGACCAACTTGTGTTCACGTTTGGCGGCGAATTTGGCCGCCAAATTCGAGCTAACGGAGATGGTGGCACCGATCACGGCGAGGGCTCTACTATGCTCATCGTCGGCAAGCCGGTAACCGGGGGCGTGTACGGCGACATGTTTCCTGAAAGTGAACTGGCGCTGCGCGATGAATTGAGCCCTCAAATCCAGGGTTTGACGGCGATAGAACGCATCCACGCTGTACTGGCCGACTGGCATACAGCGGGTTCCGGCAGCGCGCTGTTCCCAGATTCTGCGCTATCCCCGCAGGAAACTGGCCTGGACTTAACCCGGATTCTACTAAATACCTGACCCGAATGGCACTTACATAGAGTAGTACGGACATCGCGCACCAAATGGGGGAAATATGCAGTATTCATTACGACGCGTAAGCGTTTGCTTAATCACGTTCTTGGTCCTGATCACCTACTCAATCGCGGCGTCGGCCGCAAAACCTCAGCCCGATCCGGTGCGAGCCGTTGTCGGCGAGGCGGTTATATATAAGCTCGACGCCGATTTATCACGAGCCACGCGAAACGGCGACAGATATGTTTGGAGTAAATCAATTGCACATCCTGGTGCGACGTTTATTAAAGCGCATTTTCACAATTTCAATCTGCGCGCCGGCGATCAACTACATCTGATTAATGACAAGGGCCGTATCGTGGAGACGCTGAGCGGCCAGGGTCCTAAATCACGCATCAATTTCTGGGGTCTTTCCTCGCAAGGCGAAGGCCTGACCCTGCGGTTCGAATTTGCACAACCCTATGACAAAATGCCGTTTGGCATTAACCGGCTCATGCTTGGCACGAGCTCATTGTTCGCGGCAAATTCAGACGGCGATGACCGAAGCATTTGCTCGCCCGAAGAGTTTGATGACGCCATATGCGTTCAGGGAGACACCGGCAAGTGGGCCAACGCCCAGGCTTCCGTTGGCGTGATGGCCGTCGACGGCAATGCACAGACAGCCTTGTTTTGCTCCGGCTCAAACGTATCACCGAATAACATCATATTAACCAACGAACACTGTGTTGGAAACCAGCTCCAATGCGACGGCACCGAGTACGTTTTTAACTACTACCGCACCGGCTGTAACATTGGCGCGCCTACCACCGAGGACTGGCAAGGGTTTCGCTGCGACGAACTGTTAGCCAGCGAACCTCTGGTTAATTGCGATGCCGGGCCTGGCAGTTTGGATTTCGCGCTTACGACAGTTATCGGCGACCCCGCAAGCACATTCGGACATACACAAATAGATAGCGAACCACTTACGTCCGGAGAAGAAATTTACATCCTCCAACACCCCGCTGGCCGACCACTTGAAATTACTCAGGGTGGCGGAAATGACGTCGTTGTTGACGGCACGGTACTACGCTACTACAACACGCTCGATACCGAAGGAGGCAGTTCCGGCTCGTCAATTTACAGAGCGTCGAACAATAAAATTGTCGGCCTCCATCATTGCGGTGGCTGCTCAACACCGGGCACTGGTAATCGTGGAATGCTAATTACCGACATTGCGCCGCTTATCGAACCGTTCTTGTGTACAAGCTCCCTGGACCTTGAATTTACAGGATCAACCACGCCTGTTGAAATACTGGGTAACGGCGACTCCGTCATCGAACCGGGCGAGAGCTGGAGCTTTAGCGTGCGGGTATTTAATCGCTCATGTGCGGCGATTGCAAATGACGTAGTCGCTCAAATCGCGCTCAATCCGGCCGTTACTGATGCTATTGAAATCGTCGACCAGTCGTTGTCGTTTGGCACTATAGATGCCGGTGGCTTGGCCGTAAGCTCTCCCATCACTGTGAACATTCCAACGGATGCAATGTGTGGCAACACCATTAGTTTTGATCTCACCGCACTTACCTCAGACGGAACCGGCGGTTTCAACGACACGTTAAACGCGGTCAGCCTGTCGCTTGGTGACGTGCCTGACATTGAACTGTATAACTCAGGCTTCGACACAGGCCTGGGTGCGTGGACAGTAGTTGATGGCGGCACCGGTGCGGGAACAGCCGCGACCTGGACAAGCACTAACCCTGGCAATCGTTCTATTCCATTAATCGCGCCTTTTATCGTGATTGATTCTGACGCCGCCGGATCAAGCGCGACTCAGGACGAGGAACTCGTCAGCCCAACCATTAATACCGCAGCTTTGGAATTTGTACGTTTGCAGTTTACCCACGACTTTAACTGGTACGTGGCTCGTGAAAACGAACAGGCTGATGTCGATGTGCGCTCCTCCGCAACGGGCGGCCAATGGGTCACCATTGCCAATTTTTCGGGAGAAGATGCTTCTGGCGTGGTGTCGCTCGATATTACGCCGTACCGGGCATTCGACTTTCAGATACGCTTTCATTACTACGATGCCTCATACGAGTGGTGGTGGGCCGTTGACGACGTTTTCATTCTTGGTGACAATGGCTTTGCTTGTGACGTATTCGGACTGACTGACGTCGACGGCGATGGCGTAACTGACGGTAGCGACAACTGCACGCTGGTCGCCAATGCCAGCCAGTTAGATGTCGATGTGGATGGCTACGGCAACATCTGCGACCCCGATTTCAACAACGACGGTGTCGTCAATTTCTCCGACATTTCCTCTTTTGCGAATGTGTTCAACACCACAGACGCATTGGCCGATTTGAACGGAGACGGTGCCGTAAACTTCCTGGACTTCTCTATTGTTTCAGACTTCTTCCTGAGTCCTCCAGGACCTAGCGGTCTTGTAGGTGGTCAACCTGAGTCGGTATTCGCTGTAAGACAATAGTCAAACCAGGGGCGCAAGAAAAAGCCGCGGTCGCTCAGCACCCGCGGCTTTTTAGTTAGAAAAGACGAGCTACCGAACTTTAAGGATTCAGTCCACTTGGGCCCGGAGGCATGAAAAACAATCCGGCTAATATCGGAAGATCGACGAAATTAACTACGCCGTCACCATTAAAGTCCGCCACTGGATCATTGGTTAAAAACACGTTACTGAACTGTGCAAGATCAAGAAAGTTAACCACGCCGTCGTTGTTCAGATCGGGGTCGCACATATTGCCGTAACCATCCGCATCAACATCTAACTG
>QIGP01000220.1 GCA_003228965.1 Gammaproteobacteria bacterium | reverse complement strand
ATCAGGGTAACGCTTGTGAAGAGTGCAGCGGGACGACTTAAAAACCATAAAGCCAGTGTGCGTGGTTTAGGATTACGTCGTATGCATCACACCGTAGAAGTTATAGATACTCCTGAAAACCGCGGCATGATCAACCAAGTGTCGTACATGTTAAAAGTCGAGGACGTATAAGATGCGCCTGAACGAATTATCACCGGCTAAAGGTAGCCGTCATTCCTCCAAGCGCGTTGGTCGTGGCGAAGGCTCTGGCATGGGTAAAACCTGTTGCCGTGGTCAGAAAGGCCAAAAGTCACGTTCTGGTGGATTTCATAAAGTCGGTTTTGAGGGTGGCCAAATGCCACTGCAACGCCGTTTGCCTAAAGTGGGCTTTAGCTCACGTGTTGGACGCTATGTTGACGAAATTCGTCTTCAAGAGTTGGCCATTGCGGCAAAGCACGCAAAAAACGGTGTGATCGATCTGGATGCCTTGAAAAAGGCTAACCTGGTCGCCAAGAATACAATGAAAGTTAAGGTGATCCTGTCAGGTGAAGTGACCGAGTCATTCAATCTGAAAGGCATTAAAGCAACCAAAGGTGCTCGCGCTGCGATTGAAGCAGCTGGCGGGAAGGTGGAAGACTAAAGTGGCAACTTCAGCCCAAGCGGTAAAAGGACTGGCGAACGAAGGTTCCAAGTTCGGTGAGCTTAAGCGACGTATCTGGTTTTTGATAATGGCGCTGGTGGTTTATCGAATTGGTACGTATATTCCTGTGCCCGGTATTGATCCGTTGGCTCTGGAACAGTTGTTTGCTCGTACCGACGGTGCAGGTTCCATGGTTGACGTGCTTGTCATGTTTTCCGGTGGAGCTCTGGAACGATTAAGTATTTTTGCATTGGGCGTCATGCCGTACATTTCGGCATCGATCATCATGCAGATTCTGACGTTCGTGGTGCCTATGTTCCAGGACCTTCGTAAAGAAGGTGAAAGTGGGCGACGCAAGATTACCAAGTACACGCGTTATGGTACGTTGGCTTTGGCCTCGTTCCAATCAATAGGTGTGTCAGTAGCGATGCAAAATCAGCCGGGTGTCGTTTTGAACCCCGGCTTTGAGTTCGTATTTCTTGCGGCTACAACGCTTGTAGCTGGGACTATGTTCCTGATGTGGCTGGGTGAACAGATCACTGAGCGCGGCATTGGTAACGGTATTAGCATATTGATTTTGGCAGGCATTATCGCTGGTCTTCCGAGCGCCATTGGTGGCTCTTTAGACTTGGTTAGTAAAGGTGAGCTGTCTCCGGTCATTGCCATTTTGTTGTTGCTTCTGGTTCTCGGTGTGCTTTACTTCGTAGTGTTCATGGAAATGGGCCAACGTCGTATTGCAGTTAACTACGCGAAACGGCAGCAGGGGCGAAAAGTTTACCAAACGCCTACGCAGCATTTGCCCTATAAGCTCAATAGCGCAGGCGTCATTCCACCCATTTTTGCTTCAAGTATTATTTTATTGCCAGTCACGATTGCAGGCTGGTTTGGTTCAAGTGAACAGTTTGGCTGGCTGCAAGACATAGCTAACCAAATTGGTCCAGGCAAGCCTCTGTACATCATCATGTACGCGGCTCTGATCATATTCTTCTGCTTCTTTTATACAGCATTGCAGATGAACACGAAAGAAACTGCCGACAACTTGAAACGATCGGGTGCCTTTATTCCTGGCATTCGACCAGGGCGCAAGACGGGTGAGTACCTCGATACGGTACTAACGCGTTTGACCTTTTGGGGCGCGCTCTACGTAACAGCAGTATGTCTGTTACCTGAATTTATGATTCTGCAGTTCAACGTACCATTCTATTTTGGTGGTACGTCACTGCTGATTATTGTTGTAGTTGTGATGGATTTTCGTTCGCAGCTTGCTGCTCACCTCATGACAACTCAGTACCAAGGTCTGGCTAAAAAGGCGAATCTGAAAGGCTACGGCCGATCCGGTTCTGTTAAATAGTCCGGCAACCAGGAGAAGTGCGATGAAAGTACGCGCATCAGTAAAGAAAATTTGTCGCAACTGCAAAATTGTCCGCCGCCATGGCGTGCTTCGTGTGATCTGTAAGACAGACGGTCGTCACAAGCAACGTCAGGGTTAATTAGTCGGATAGTAGCAACGCGTTTTTAATTGAATTAGTGGGAGACGGCTGAGATGGCCCGAATCGCTGGGATTAACATTCCCTTGAACAAACATATCGTCATCGGTTTGACGCATGTCTTTGGTATTGGCGCTACACGTGCACGCAAGATTTGCGATGCATCAAGTGTTGATCCTGCAACCAAGGTCAAAGACCTGTCAGAGCCCGAAGTCGAGAAGATTCGTAACGCGGTTGCGACGTTTACTGTCGAAGGCGATTTACGTCGTGAAACGGCAATGAACATCAAACGACTGATGGATCTCGGTACCTATCGCGGCATTCGTCATCGTCGTGGTTTGCCGGTACGCGGGCAACGCAGCCGCACCAACGCACGCACCCGTAAGGGTCCACGTCGTTTGGTACGCAAGTAGCACGCAACTTTAGCATTTCGTTGTGTGCCAACAGCAGACGACACCTGAATATTTTTACGAGTAAGTAACATGGCTGATCCAGTACGCAAGAAAAAGGTAAAGAAGCACGTCGTTGACGCAATTGCTCACGTGCACGCTTCTTTTAATAACACCATCATCACTATCACCGATCGTCAGGGCAACACTCTGTCATGGGCGACAGCAGGTGGATGTGGTTTCCGCGGTTCGCGTAAGAGCACACCGTTCGCAGCACAGGTTGCCGCTGAAAAAGCCGGTAACGTGGTTAAAGACTTCGGTGTTAAGAACATGGAAGTACGCGTTAAGGGCCCTGGCCCTGGCCGTGAGTCGGCTGTGCGTGCTTTGAACGCTGCTGGGTTTCGCATTACGAATATTGAAGATGTTACCCCGATTCCACACAACGGTTGTCGTCCGCCGAAAAAACGTCGGGTCTAACGGAGAATTACAATGGCAAGATACTTAGGACCAACGTGCAAATTGTCGCGGCGAGAAGGAACCGATTTGTTCCTCAAGAGTGGCGTACGTCCACTCGACTCGAAGTGCAAACTGGATGTACCTCCAGGTGGTGCAGGACAACGTCGCCCTCGCACATCTGACTACGGTATACAGCTGCGCGAAAAGCAAAAGCTGCGTCGTATGTATGGAGTGCTTGAGAAGCAGTTCCGTAACTACTACAAAACCGCTGCACGTCGTAAGGGTTCGACCGGTGAATTACTGCTAGAGCAACTCGAGTGTCGCCTTGACAATGTTGTATACCGCATGGGCTATGCCTCTACACGAGCAGCTGCTCGTCAGTTGGTTAGCCATAAAGGCATCAACATAAACGGTTCTCTTGTGAACATTCCTTCTTACCAGGTTGCTGCTGGGGAAGTGATTTCCGTTCGCGAGAAAGCTAAAAAACAGGCACGCATTCAATCAGCAATGGACATCGCCTCACAAGTGGGTCGACCAGAGTGGGTTGAAGTGGACGAGAAAGAGCTTAGCGGCACTTTTAAATCGATTCCCCAGCGTGACGATATCCTTCCCGATATCAATGAAAACCTGGTTGTCGAGCTTTATTCTAAGTAATACGTTTTATCCTAAGGGGTTACCTTCATGACAGGTTCCGTTTCCGATTTTTTGAAGCCACGGGTGGTTAAAGTCCAGCCGATTACAGACACTCAAGCGCGCGTTACCATTGAGCCGTTCGAACGTGGCTTTGGTCACACGTTGGGCAATGCCCTTCGTCGAGTGCTGCTGTCGTCTATGTCTGGGTGTGCCATTGTTGAGGTCGAGATCGATGGCGTGCTTCACGAGTACACACACATTGAAGGCGTTCAGGAAGACGTGGTTGAGATTTTGCTTAACCTCAAAACTGTGGCACTACAAATGCATTCCCGCGACGAGGCATATCTGACCTTGTCGAAGAAAGGTCCTGCTGTTGTTACGGCGGGTGACATTGCGTCCGATCATGACATTGAAGTTATGAACCCTGATTTGGTTATTGCCAACATCAACGCAAATGGTCAGCTGAACATGAACCTTAAAGTCATACGTGGTCGCGGCTACCAGCCAGCGGCACAGCGTAATCGCTTTGAAGAGATTTCAGGTCCTATTGGTCGTTTGCAGCTTGACGCTTCGTTCAGCCCGGTTAAACGGGTGAGCTACACCGTCGAAGCCGCACGTGTTGAGCAACGTACCGACCTCGACAAACTGCTAATCGACCTTGAAACCAACGGAACCATCGACCCTGAAAAAGCGATTCGTTTTGCTGGCAACATTCTTCAAGACCAGCTTTCAGTGTTTGTTGACTTGCGTGGTGCCGACGAAACTGCGGCAGCTATGGCTGAGACTCACGTCGATCCCATTTTGCTTCGCCCTGTCGACGACCTGGAGCTTACAGTCCGTTCAGCGAACTGCCTGAAAGCCGAAAGCATTAACTACATTGGCGACTTGGTACAACGTACCGAAGTCGAACTGTTGCGCACACCAAACCTGGGTAAGAAGTCACTGACCGAGATTAAAGAAATTCTCGCTCAACACAGCCTTCAGCTTGGAACTATGCTCGACAACTGGCCACCACCGCAGCTTCGCGGCGAGACTACCAACGAATCAGCCCTGATATAGAACGATCTATTCAGGCTAACTATAAACAAGTAAAAGTTTAGGAATACCGACATGCGACATCGTCAAGCCGGACGGCAGTTAAATCGTAATAGTAGTCACCGTCGAGCCATGTTTCGCAACATGACCGCATCGATTATTAAACACGAAACCATCCGTACCACATTACCCAAAGCCAAAGAGCTGCGCCGCTACATTGAGCCTCTCATTACTATGGCGAAAAGCGACAGTGTCGCTAATCGTCGCCGCGCCTTCGATCGTTTGCGCTGCAAAGAAGCCGTCGGTAAGTTGTTCACTGAGCTAGGTCCTCATTTCAAAGAGCGTCCTGGTGGCTATGTACGTATTCTTCGCATGAGTGAGCGTCCAGGAGACGCTGCTCCAATGGCCTTGGTGCAGTTAGTTGATCGTGTAGTCATTGCTGAAGATGACGACGATGACGACGATTAGGTAGCTTTACCACATGAAAGATTCAAAAAACCGGCTTTTAGTCGGTTTTTTTGTGCTCAAAACTGTGCAATATTCCCATCACCAGTTTCAGAAAGCATTTTTTGAAGGAGTTGGGGGCCTTTTTTGTCGAGATTCTGGTGGTGCCCGAAGCGATGGGGCTGATGAAGCTTGGCAGCGTCAGTTTGGACAGCATCAAGATCAAGACAAATCCAGAGGATTACAATAGATTTTAAAATCAACAGCTAACGTCATGTATTAATTCGACTGCAAATAGTTATCTGGAACGAATAGCACTTACTTAACACGCTAGAGATACGACCTTTCGGCAGTAATGTTCAATCTTCACTGCGGTTGCACCATTGATGCGCTCAAAACACTTCAAATAGCATTTGGTTTTCATCCTCTGGAAACTCCAGTTTTTGCCTT
>QIGP01000340.1 GCA_003228965.1 Gammaproteobacteria bacterium | reverse complement strand
CCTGGTCTTTTACCGACAGACTAAACGTCCCCACAACCGGAAGATGATCAGACACTTCCCAGGCTGTGCCGTGCATGATCTTCGCCGAATCCAGCTCCCACTGATCGCTGTAGAACAGATAGTCGATCGTGCGGTCAGGGACTGACACCGTCGGGTCGTTTGGAATATGCGTGTACCACTGGCTCGCATTTTCTGAGAGTAAATCGTCGCGAGACGGTATCGCTGCGTATCGATCATAGAGCCGCCGGATAGCTGGCTCCTCGTCGTACTCGCCGGTTTGAGCCAAACTGATTTTCGTTCTCTGCCTTTGCTCATCGGGTGGTAGTAAATTCAAATCGCCGCCGAGCACCCAGGGAACTTGCTCAATATCGAGTGCTTCGAGTAACTCCATGGTTCTGCCCACTTGCTTCTGCATTACGCCCGTGCCGGCACCCCACGCTTCAAAGTGCGTGTTGAGCATGGCAAATCCGTTTCCATTAACCATTGGGTGTCTTGTTTCAAGCACAGCGCGTTGAAAATAAAACGGTCGCTCAAGGGCATTAATCTGCGGCCGTGGCAGCTGGTGCCGGGTGGCCGATTTCATTTGATGGACAGATAAGGTTAGCAGTCGCATGTCTACGGGCCCCATGATATTGGGGTGCAAAATATACTCAGCCTGCCAGTACGAGCTGTGAGCACGACATGGAAATGATTGCTTGCCCAACCTTTCCACCAGCGCTTCGATTTGATCGTAAGAGTGAGTGCGACTGTCTGCGCCCGTATTAATTTCTTGCAACATCACAACGTCGGGTCGCTCCGACTCGATGATTTTCGCGACCTCTTCTATGGTCCACCTAATGTGTTTCATTGAGGGACGGTCTGCGAGCGCCAACCCTGCCCGCTCAACCTGGTCCACTCGCTCCGCGTTTTGTTGGTCAATGTCGTAAAAGAAAATGTAGTTCTTGCTCGCCATGTACTGCACGTTGTAGCTAAGGACTTTAAGCGGGCGGTCGGCGCTAAACACCTGCGCACCGCTGTCGCATTGAACCTCGACGACTTCGGTGTCTTTGGGTTTAAACGACCGCAACCACAGCACCAGAACTAGCACGACTAATAAAAATACCAGCATAACCAGCACTCTTGAGAGGTTCTTTAAAATAGTCAGCATTACCAAAAAACCCCGCCCGGAGTGCGATCAATTATCACGCCCCACGACTTTCGAATGGCCTTGAGAGTGTAACGATTACTCATTAATCGTCTGGATCTGAAGTGTATCAACTAAGCCATGCAAACGCATGGCTGGTTGAAGTTATACCAGCAAGCATTATCAGCATGTTTGAGCAAGCCTGCTCATGACCTAATCCAGAACCCCATACCCGGAGCCACTGTGACTTACACTCAATTTGAAGTAGTCCCTACGACTGCACGCACCAAAAAAACGCGAGCACCTAAGTGCCCGCGCCAAGGGACCAGCATACATCACGCTAGTTGTTACCACTCGCAATAAGAGAGATCGACCTCTTCGCGTACTTCGTCGCCGTTACTGTTTTCAAAAACTTCAAAACAATCGCCGTTGCGGTCGCGAAACAAATGCACGTCATCGCTTCGACCGTAGGTGCCTTCGCGAACAACCCGGGTTGTAACTACGCGTGACGAGTTGTCGTACGTGTAGTCATAGTCGTGATCGCAATGGGCTGTGTGTCGATGGCTGGAGTTAGCCAGGGCCGAGCCCAGGATTACGCCGCCCAACAAATATCCGTAACGGTCGCTGCGGTAATGCCCGCGGTAATGCCTGCGGTAGTTTCGGTGGTGGTTGTTGTAGTACGCACTGTAACGATAGCCATTGTTTCTATAGCCACGGTCACGATACGACGATCCATGTCGATTGTAGTGAGAATTCCGTCGGTTTTGACGATAGTGCTTGGTGCTGTGGCTTCGATTGTGATTCGACGCGTGGCGATTGCTTCGATTAGCACTTCTGTTATCGCTTCGGTTGTGGCCTCGATTACTACTTCTGTTATCGCTTCGGTTGTGGCCTCGATTACTACTTCGGTTATCGCTTCGATGATTGCTTCGCCGAGTGTCACTACGCCGATTGTCATTTCGTTGCGTGCGCTGCTTCCTGCTTTGCGTTTGCCGCTTGCTGCTGTCGCGGCGCGATGAACGATCGTATTTTTCAGACGACTTTACGCCACTGATACGTCGCTTTTTGCTGTCGTCAGCCATAATTGGGGCCGACATCAGCACAAAGCTCATTGTGGTCAGCAAGATAATAAGTTTTTTCACAGGACGCTCCCGGTGTTTCTTTAAAGGGTAGCGTTAATTTAGCAAAGTGTGCCTGAATGCTGCCTGAACAAAAGATAGCTTCTATATCATTGTTTTTATTTAATTAATTCAAAATCTTCAGCAAAGAACAAAAGGTTATTCAGGTTCAAACTCTATATCTTGATCCAATCTGGTTTCTGACCTTTGTTTTGGCCGCGAATAGTTCTCACTAACGTGCGTAAATCTTCGGCGATCAGCACATTGGCAGGAATTAGGACCAGAGTAATCATCGTGGCAAAAATAATGCCGAACCCAAGGGAGATCGCCATCGGAATCAGATATTGAGCCTGGGTAGACGTGCTGAACATAATAGGGACAAGCCCACTAAACGTGGTAATCGAAGTTAGCATCACAGGACGGAACCGACTCACTCCGGCGGTCAAGGCGGCAGTCGCAACATCGACACCCTTCTTTCGTTGCCTTGATATGTAATCGACCAACACAAGGCTGTCGTTAATCACCACGCCCGTGAGCGCGAGCAACCGAAAATACTTAGTATGGTGAGCGCTTTGCCAAGTAGTGCGTGACCAATGAGCGCGCCAATCAGGCCCAACGGGATAACGGACATGACCAGCAAAGGCTTACCGTACGACTTCAACGGCAACGCCAGCAAACAGTAAACTACGAAAAAGAGCGCAATGGTCGCTGTTTTCAAACTGCCAAACAGAAGCCGCTGCTCGCGATCCTCACCCTCGAGCGTATACACAACGCCCGGCGACAAACTGATAAGTTGATCCATAGTGTCTTTCAAGTCCGCAGTGAGTACCGTCATGTTGGTCTGTTCTTTATCCACGTCAGCTGTAACGCTCAGTGTTCGGTAGCGGTCCACTCGTATGATTTGCGAAGGCCCTCTTCCCGCCTCAATGGTAGCCACCTGGCTCAACGGGATCTGTCGACCGTTGGGCGCCGTGATTAAAAACTCATCCAAGGTGGCAATTGAACTGCGTTCGTTCTTTGGCAGCCTGACCAGCACGCGCACGTCGTCGCGGCCGCGTTGTATTCGCTGAGCCTCGAAACCACGAAACGCTCGTCCCAACTGCGCCAAAATTTCGGCGCGAGTCAGCCCAAGCACGTGGCCCTGGCGCGTTAAGTTTATGCGTAGCTCTTCTTTCCCGTCCGACAAATTATCAGTGATGTCGAACACCGGTGGGTACGTTGCCAAGTGTGCTTTTACACCGACTGCCACGCGTTCCAGATCGACCAATGAGTTGCTGCTGAGCTGCACGTTAATCGGATCGCCCGCCCGAAAACGCTCTGCACGAAAACTGACCGCTTCAGCACCAGGTACCAGACCCAATCTCTTGCGCCACTCGTTACTGATATCGGAAGGCCCAAAGTCGGAAACGCGATCATCAGCCGGCACTGTTTCCAGCAAAACCCGACCCAGGTGAGGCCCTTTACCGCCGCGCCCGGCTGCGCCTGAAGTCGCGTATATTTTTTCGATTAACGGTCCGGCGTCGTCACCCTCACCGTTACGAAACTCTCGCTGCATATCCAATGCAATACTTACGACACGTTGCATATGACTATCTGTTACTTCGAACGGCGTACCTACCGGCATTTCCAGAGTCATGCGAACGGTTTCGGATTCGACACGAGGGAAGAAAGTAAATTTGATCCAGCCGCTTGCAATAGCCGATACGCAAACCAGAAACACGCCGATAAACGCCATCAGCACTGCGTGCCTGTGACGAAGGGCTTTGCGTAGTACGGGTTGATAACTCCTGATCACCCAGTTTTCAAAACCCGTCGAGAATGAACGCTGCCACTTTGCCAGCCTGGACAGCTCGTTCCCTCGATTCATGCGAATGTGCTTAAGATGTGCAGGCAGCACAAGCTTGGATTCAATCAGTGAAAACAGCAGTACCGGAATAACCACGGCACCAATGGGCATGAAGAAGCGACGAAAGTTTCCGTCGAGAACCATAAGTGGCGTAAACGCTGCCACCGTAGTCAATATCCCGAAGGTAACGGGCACTGCAACTTCCCTGGTACCGTCAATGGATGCCTGAAGCCCGTCCTTGCCCTGCTGCAAATGGGTGTATACGTTTTCGCCGGTCACAATGGCGTCGTCGACGACGATACCCAGCACTACAATGAAACCAAATAGACTCATGATGTCGATGCGAAAGTCGAATACCCACAGCGTGAGAAGACCACCCAGAAAGCTCACTGGAATGCCGATGAATACCCAAAAGGCGATGGCTGGACGCAGGAACAGCGCTAACAGCAATATAACTAAAAACCCACCCTGAGCTGCACCTTTCAAGAGAGTCGTTAGACGACCTTTGAGATAAACCGTGTCGTCATCCCAATGCGTTAACGACATGCCACTGGGTAACGACGCTTGCTGCGCCTCAATGTAGTCGCGCGTTGCCTCTGAAATGGCCAGCGCGCTTTGACTGCCTGTGCGGTAAACATTCATCATGACGGCGTTCTTGCCGTTGAAGGTGTTCTTTAAGCTTTCTTCTTCAAAACCGTCACGCACTTCTGCAACGTCAGCAAGACGCAAGATACTGCCGTCGGCATTGGTATTGACGATAATATCGCCAAACTCTGTACGGCGGTACGCCTGACCTTTCGACCG
This sequence comes from Gammaproteobacteria bacterium, assembly GCA_003228965.1. Classification (GTDB taxonomy): domain Bacteria; phylum Pseudomonadota; class Gammaproteobacteria; order Steroidobacterales; family SZUA-146; genus SZUA-146. The sequence goes on along the minus strand of QIGP01000340.1, from coordinate 662 downwards.
GATTAACACGTTGCCGCCTTCAGTGCGCACGTTGCCAGCTGAAGCATCCAGTGAGCTATTACGAATGGATTGAGCGATTTCACCCAGTGTTAAACCTGTTTCTCGCAACCTGTCCTGAGACACTTCAATGTTGATTTCATAGCGCTGTACAGACGTCAGTTCGACAAGCGTTATTTCTTCGTTGCGCAAAAGATCGTCGCGTACAGTTTCAGCATAACGACGCAATTCATCGTCTGTCTGAGCGCCAAAAACGGCTACTTTAAGTACGTCGAATTTGCGCTGCCTCAAGCTTACAACCGGTTTTTCGGCGTCGACGGGAAACGTATTAATACCGTCCACGCGAGCTTTTACGTCGGCCAGCAATTCACGAGCGTCGTAGCCCTGTAGCGCATTTACAACAATGGTCGTGCCACCCTCGACCGACCGGCTGACCATGGTGTCAATGCCTTCCAGATCCTGTACCGCTTCTTCAACACGAACTGCTACCCCAAGCTCAGCGTCTTCAGGTGTGGCACCTCGTAACGTAACGCGAACCTCTACCTGATCCGGGCTCACTTCCGGGTAAGTTTGAATTCCAATCCGTGACAATCCAATCAGCCCCAGCACAATAATGGCGATCATTAGCAAATTGGCCGCGACGTCGTTGCGAGCGAACCACTCAA
>QIGP01000091.1 GCA_003228965.1 Gammaproteobacteria bacterium | reverse complement strand
GTGTACATCAGCACCGCCAGAGTGAACGGGTGCATGGTCGAAGGTGGTGGCGGTGTTTTCACGTCTACGCTGAGCCACTGCTGCCACATGGCCGGATCGCTGAGTTTGAGTTCAAACAAACTATAAGGGCACGAGGCTAATCGTCGACGGTCTTCTTCTTGCAGACGACAGAGTCTTGCGTGCAGTTTCTCCGACAGACCAAAACGGCCGGGATCGTCTTCCGTTTCAGTCAGCAGTTGAATGAAACGGTAGTTCAGACTGGACAGCTCTCGAAGAAGATGTCGGGAGAGGTGGTCGTGGTCGGGTGGTGTCATGGCGCGCTCCTGATGTTTGGGGTCGATCAGAGTGGGCCGACAGGCGGCAAAAGGGCAGCAGCAAATCGGCCCGAAAACAGCAATTTCAACAAGTGGTCGTCAATGAATAGCTTGTGGGTGACTTTCTCCATAACTTGCCGAATTAGTGATTATTGGTCCAGATGGACCAATTATGCTACTTTAAATCCTCAAATTGGTCCATCTGGACCAAAAAAGTGCCGAAATTACTGCAATGCAGCACATTTTTGGAATTTTTATGAGCACAACATCCGTTCGATACATGCGTGAAAAAGGTCAGATAGAACTGGCTTTGCAAATGATTGCCTACGAAGCGCGCACCCACACAATCCGAGGTTGCACTGGTCTGTCCGACGACCGCATTCGCAGGCTTTACACGACTTACTTCAAGGACACAAAAGGCACTCCGGTGCGCAGACAGCGCGGTAAGTCTCCAACGCGTTGTGCCATTTTCATGCGAAACCTGGAAACCCAGCGCCAAAGTGCGACGTTGGCAAGCCTCCTTGTACAGTTCGGCTTGCTACCTCTGTACAGCGCTCAAGCGCCGCTAATGGCGACGCGTGGCATCGCCTACGGCACCCGGTTCTGTCGTGCGTTTTCTATGTACGTCGCTATTTGCCAGCTGCCCGAGTTTTGTTTTGAGAAAGCGTGGGCATTGTGCAACGCGCTGCAAAATGGTGAAGAGCTTGTAGTGCATTCCTGTCAACAATGTAGCGGGCTGTTTGTACACGACGTGCTGTCTTTGAAAAAGCCGGTGTGCCCGTGCTGTCGAATTAAGGGCCCAAGTTTAAGCTGAAATTTGGCGGGTTGTAGTTGCTACCAGGTTTTTGTCGTTTTAGGGCGCCACTGTGCTGCACTATTCTTTATTACGCGTCAAGTGCCCTCAAGGTCGCATGACAACGCCGCTTACATTCACAATTTAATGAGCTAATTCTATATCTGGCAGCAACTTAGCTTAAGCCGCTAGTGTGTGGGTGCTGTCCGAACTGGCGTTTTGGGATAGCATTATTGATCGTTTGGGCGACAGGCTTGAAGCACAACCAAAGTGCGGAGCCTGCCAAGTCCCTGCCATTGTCAGAGGTACGCTTGCCACCACCAGCCGATCCACACGCCATATTTACAATGGTGCTTACGTTTGTAGCATTCTTGTTGTTCTCGCGTGACCGAATTCCACTGGAAACGTCGTGCATGATTATATTGTCAGCACTGATCATTGCGTTTTTTGTGGTGCCGTACGAAAACGAAAACGGCAGCTACGTTGACGTTAGGGACTTCTATCAATTTTTTGGCAATCAGGCGGTCATAGCCATTGCGGCACTCATGGTCGTTGGCAAATCACTTGAAGAAACCGGTGCGCTTCGTTCGCTCGTGTTGCTCATGTCGTCAGGCTGGAAGCGCCGACCTAAAAGCACCATGCTCATTACGCTTGTGGTGGCGGCGTTTGCCAGTGCCTTTTTAAACAACACACCGATTGTTGTCATGTTACTGCCCGTATTGGTAGCGGCCGCGTTGCGCACTCACCAGTCTCCGACCAGCATGCTTATGCCCATGGGGCTTGCCACTATCATTGGCGGTATGGCGACCACCATAGGTACGTCTACTAACCTGATGGCCGTGGATATTGCGGCTGACCTTGGCTTGAACATTACCGGGCTGTTTCACTTCACCTTGCCTGTACTAATTGCCGGTACGGTCGGTATTTTGTTTCTGTGGCTGGTTGCCCCGAAACTGCTGCCCGAACGTACGCCTCCTATGAGCGACACATCGCCCCGCGTGTTCAACGCGATGTTCCGTGTTACCGAAGGTAGTTATCCGGTAGGTAAGACGCTGTCGGAAGTGCTGGCACAAACGGGTAACCGCATGTCGGTGAACCGCATTCAGCGTGGTAGAGGCTTGTTTGGAGAGGGCCTGTATATTACCAAGTTGCCGTCAGTCAACATGCAGGAAGGCGATCTGCTTTACGTCAATGACCGTCCCGAACAGCTCAAAGAGTTTGAAGAGGCTCTCGGGCTGACTTTGTTTACGGACAACGGTACCGATGAAGACATTCCAGTGGATGAAGCTCATCCTCTGACGGCCGAAGGGCAGGCGCTGGCCGAAGTGGTCGTGACGCGTGGCTCTTTGCTGCACCAACGCACACTGAACTCGGTTAAATTTGTACTGCGCTACAACTTGGCGCCTTTGGCTATTCACCGCGCCAAAACAGATGACGTTGACACCGACGGCGACATTGGCGACGTGCGTCTGCGGTCGGGCGACGTTATTTTGGTGCAGGGCACCGAGGACAGTATTCGCGATTTACGTCAGGGCGGAGCTATGTTGGTGCTGTCCGGAAAAGTCAGCTTACCGGACTCGAAACTGGCTAGTCGTGCTCTTCTTATATCCGGCGTGGTTATTGGTACTGCGGCCTTTGGTCTGCTGCCTATTGTGGTGAGCGCGGTCGTTGGGGTTTCATTACTGGTTCTTACTCGTACCATGAGCTGGAATAGCGTGGTTGCGGCTCTCAGCGCACCAGTAATTCTGATTATTGTGACGAGCCTGGCACTATCGCTTGCGCTGCTAAAAACGGGCGGTGCGGAGTACATAGCGCAGGCGTTTGTGGCCTCGACACAATCTTTACCTACGCCCTTTATACTAAGCGGGCTTATGCTGGTCATGGCGATTTTAACGAATCTTGTTTCCAATGCGGCCGCGGCTGGTATTGGAACGCCTATTGCCTTAAGCGTGGCCCAGCAGTTGGGCGCGCCGGCCGAACCCTTCTTTCTAGCGGTGTTGTTCGGCGCCAACATGAGTTTCGCCACGCCAATGGGTTATCAGACCAACTTGCTGGTAATGAGTGCGGGCGGTTACAAATTCAGCGACTTTTTGAGGGTAGGTATTCCTCTGACTCTCATTATGTGGGTCGTGTTTTCGATTTTATTGCCGTTAATGTACGGCGTTACGTAGTGCAGGCATGGATAAGATGCTTGCCAACTAAGGAGGATGAAGTGAGAAATTTTCTTGGGCTATTAATGGTTGCGGTGTTACTGGCGGGGTGCAGCAGCACAACTACTGGTAGTGGCGACGCGATGATGAAGAAGGCCGACAAGGTCATGTCGGGTCAAACGGAAACGGAACGCGCCAACGCGTTCTTTGAGCGTAAATTTAACGAAGGCGTTATGCGTAGCCCGACTTATCAAAGCTATCTTGGCATTAAAACGAACCAGGACAAGTGGGACGATAACAGCGACGCCAATAACCTGATTGAACTGGCTTTCACCAAGGCCGATCTGAAAGAACTGCACGAGACTATCGACTACGACAAGCTGGACGAGCAGGGCCAAGTGAGCTACCGCTTGTTTGAGGAACAGTCTGAGCGCCAAATTCGACGTCACGATTACCGCTTTAATTCATACCCTGTTAATCAGATGCGTGGTGCTCAATCAAGCATCCCGTCGTTCCTGATCAACATTCATCGGGTCAGCGAAGTTATCGATGCCGAAGGCTACATATCGCGGCTGAACGGTGTCGACGAAAACATCGATCAGGTTATTGAAAATCTGGATATTCGCGAACAGAAAGGCATTATGGCGCCGAAGTTTGTCTACCCTTACGCGATTAACGACATTGATAACGTACTGGCCGGCCAACCGTTTAACTCAACGGCAGCCAAGGACAGCGCCTTGTTGTCCGACATCAAAGGCAAAGTGGGCAAGCTCGATATCAGCCAGACACAAAAAGATGACCTGATCGCACGCGCGACTTCAGCAATGCTCACAAGTTTTCAGCCTGCCTTCAAAAAGCTCCAGGCGTATTTGGTCAAGATGGAAACCCGGGCCAATACTGACGACGGCGCGTGGAAACTGCCAAAAGGCGACGAGTTTTACGCCATGGCGTTGCGCGACACCACAACGACTGACATGACTCCTGATCAAATTCACGATCTTGGTCTTGCCGAGGTCGCTCGTATACACGACGAAATGCGTACCATTATGGCCAAAGTCGGGTTTAACGGTAACTTGCAGGACTTCTTTGAATTCACGCGTACCGATCCTCAGTTTTTCTACGACGAAACTGACGCCGGCAAGCAGCGCTACCTTGATGAGGCGACAGCTCTCATTGATACGATGAAAGGCGAGCTTGATTCGATATTTATTACCAAGCCCAAAGCCGACCTCGTGGTTAAAGCCGTAGAAGGGTTCCGGGAGCAATCCGCCGGTAAAGCGTTCTATCAGCAACCAGCACCCGACGGCTCTCGTCCTGGTTCGTACTATGCCAACCTGTACAAAATGTCGAGCATGCCCATTTATCAAATGGAAGCACTGGCGTATCACGAAGGAATTCCAGGGCACCACATGCAAATTGCTATTGCTCAGGAACTGGAAGGCATTCCCAAGTTTCGCAAATACGGTCGTTACACCGCGTACACGGAAGGCTGGGGTCTGTATTCGGAGTTTATGCCGAAAGAAATGGGTTTTTATCAAGACCCTTACTCTGATTTCGGTCGACTGGCCATGGAACTTTGGCGCGCCTGTAGACTGGTTGTTGATACCGGCCTTCACCAAAGGCGCTGGACACGTGAAGAGGCCATTGACTACTTGAGCACCAACACGCCAAACCCGACGCCAGACGTGGTCAAGGCCATCGAGCGCTACATTGTCATGCCTTCCCAGGCTACGGCCTACAAAGTCGGCATGCTCAAAATATTGGAGCTTCGTGCCATGGCTAAGCAGGAACTCGGTGATAATTTCGATATACGCGAATTCCACGACGTCGTGTTACGTCAGGGGCCATTGCCGCTGTCGGTGTTGGAAGACTTTGTGATGGATTATGTCGAGCGTAATCGGCCTTAGTAGAAGCCGAACTCGATTGCGTCATTGCTAGCCCAGAGTTACTTACTCCGTCATCGCGAAGCCGCGCTTCGCACTCGCAATGACGTAACCCCTGAACCCCGTCATTGCGAATCCGCGCAGCGGGTGTGGCAATCTCCGCCAGGTTGCTATGGATTCAATCAGTAAAGCCACGTGGCGTTAAGAGATTGCCGTGCGCTTCGCACTCGCAATGACGTAACCCCTGAACCCCGTCATTGCGAATCCGCGCAGCGGGTGTGGCAATCTCTATCAGGTTGCTATGGATTCAATCAGTAAAGTCACGTGACGTTAAGAGATTGCCGCGCGCTTCGCGCTCGCAATGACGTAACCCCTGAACCCCGTCATTGCGAATCCGCGCAGCGGGTGTGGCAATCTC
>QIGP01000027.1 GCA_003228965.1 Gammaproteobacteria bacterium | reverse complement strand
ATTAAGGTTCTGTTGCTGTGCCATGGCCACCCAGACTTCAGGGTCAGCCGGAGTCGGTTCGGCAAGAGGTAAATCGGTTCCCGGAGCCACCAGGTCATCGATGCGTTGACCGATAATTTCGCGCAAATTTTCTTTGGCAAGCGCAAGTTGGCGCTTGGCGGCTATTTCGGAAGCTACCGACTGGTCGTACGCGGCGCGAGATTCTAATACGTCTGTAATCGCAATGAGGCCGACTTCAAACCGGGTTTCATTTTGTTCGAGCTGACGCTTGATGGCTTCTTTGTTCAGCGTCTCCGCGTCCAGGCCGTCGCGTGCGGCCAGAGCGTTGAAATAGCTTTGGGTAACCCGTACCGCAAGATCTTGTTCGGCCGCAGCAAAGGTGGCTTCGGCCTGGGCGATGCTTTTATCGGCCCGTTTTAGCGCAATCCATCGGTCCCAGCGGAACAGTGGCTGTTGCAGCTGAAGGCGGTAGCCGAGCGATTTGGAGTCGCTGTCACTGTTGGTTTCAACGGTGGTACCGAGGCTTGGGGAGAAATTGGAGAACACACCATCAGATGATGAATCGTCGTAATTTCCGCTTAGATTGATCAAAGGCAAGAGACCGGATCGGGCCTGGGGTTTGGACTCAAGGGTGGCCATCCGATTGGCAGCGGCCTCTTTCAGCAGTGGATCGCTGGTGGTGGCCAGCGTGTACACGTCGATAAGGTTTTCGGCCGAGGCCACGATGGCCGGTAAGCCACTGATTAGTAAGACAGTAAAGAGTATTTTTGCACGTTTCATAACGATTTCCGTGTGAAGTTTCAGCGTCTCTGCCAGGTGTTATAGTTGACTATATCACTATATCGCTTGGTCGTAAACCAACTCGCTGCCGTCCCGTACTGCCATCAGCGAATTAGTAAATAGGTACAGTGTTATCGACCTGTTCGGACCAAGCCTGAATACCACCTTGGAGGTTAAAGACTCGTTCAAAGCCGTTTTGTTGCAGAAATTGAACGGCCATGGCGCTACGCACGCCCGAGTGACACATTACTATGAGCGCCCGACCGACCAATTGGTCGCGCAATTCTTCGACTTTTTGGGCGATTTGGGCCATCGGTATGTCGATGGTCTGGTCGAGGCGGGCGACTTCCAGCTCCCAGGGCTCACGAACGTCAAGCACGCATGGGGCGTCATCGCTCGAAAGTCTTGCTTCGAGCTCTCGCGGTGAAAGTTGATCCATAAATTAAAACTCGAACTCGATTGGGTCTTGAAAGCCTGTAAGCCGCGGCATATCCGTTTCGAACAGGACTTCAGTGAGCGTTTGTTCAAGATCGATACGAGTGACAAGCGTTGCTTGCATGACCGGTGAATCGCCCACGGTGACAAACAGTCGACCGCTTTGCTGCAATAAATTGAGATAGCGGCTATCCAGGGCCGGCAAAGAGCCTGTAAACACAACGACATCGTAACGACGTTCACCGTCGGGTGAGTAGTCGGCGCGCTGCTCAAACTGTACATTACCAAGTTTCAGGTCTTCGCAGCGCTGGGCGGCGCTTGCAATGAAGTCGCCCTGGGTGTCGATGCTGGTTACGCGAGAGGCCAGGTGAGCCATGCACGCTGTCAGGTAACCGCTGCCTGTACCAATTTCAAGCACGGTATCGGTGGGCTTTAGAACTAGACTTTGTAAAACGCGTCCAGCCAGGGTTGGGGTCAGCATTTTGCGCTGATCGCCCAAGGGGATGCTGAAATCGGCGTACGCCACGGACTGATAGGCCAGAGGCACAAATCGGTTACGCGGAATTTCCGTCATCGCGTGTAGCACCCGAGGATCGAGTACGTCCCAGGCACGTATTTGCTGCTTTACCATTTGATTCAGTGAAAAGTCGACGGTCATGTGTGCTGGATCCTCAGCGGTAGAATGTTGAAAGTGTGGTGTATCTAGTCGATACACTACACTAGGCTCCCTGCATTATTGTTAAAGCAACTGCACTGGAGTACCCCTTAGTATATCCTTAGACCTTCGCATGAGTCTTCATTTTGACTCAGATTTGATCGCGTACTACGGGAATCAGACGCACCAATAAGCGTCAATCTTTCGGGGGATTTGTTTCATGAGTGCTAATCCAGCAGAGATGGCCAGCGCGTCCGAACGTCTCGGAGAAGCCGCCACTCGTCCAAACCCCCTCTCCCGTAAGATTTTTGTCCAGGGCAGTCGAGAAGGTATTTGCGTAGAAACGCGCATTTTTTTTGTTCGATCTGCGGACCCGATTTTTGTTCGATAAAAATACTACAAGATGTGCGGGATTATGCTGCCAAGCAGGGCCTTGATTTAGATGAGGCTGTTACCAAGAGCATGGAAAAGAAAGCAAGGGAGTTTGAATAGCCGGGCGGTGAGGTTTACAGCAAGGCGTAAGATAGTGCGCATCGATAACATACCCGCTTGTTATTGCGTTCTGTCTGCGCATAGGAAAACACTTTGATTTTGCGGCGGCGACTAACGTCAAGAATAAAACAATTACACGCCGAAATTGCACAAATTGCCGAGCTACGCCAATTTCACAGGCGAGTTAAGGTCTCGGGTGCGGATGAGTTGGGCGAGCTTGAACAGACCGTTAACTCGATCATTGATGTATTTGATGATCAGGATAGCGAGATCAGCGAGCGCGAGAATCTGTTCCGCAGCCTGGCTGAAAGTGTGCAAGAGTCCATTGTCGTCCACAGTGGCGATGTTATATATGCCAATCCCAAAGCGGCTGCTCTACGCGGTGTACGTCAACGCGACCTTGCCGCGACGTCTGTACTCGATCTGATTCATCCTTCGCACCGCCAGCATGCCGAGCAACTATTTGCCCAGCGTCTTGCCGGTAATGACGCTCCTGAACGTTATGAAATGAAAATGCTCAACCGTGACGGCAGCGGGTTTTGGGTAGAAGTATCCGACGTGGTCATTGAATACCAGGATAAGCCTGCCATTTTGTCGGCTATGTTTGATATTACGCATCGTCGTCAAGCCGAACAGGAAATGCAGGCGGCCAAAGACCGCGCTCAGGTGACGTTGGCTTCAATTACCGATGGCGTTATTACGACAGATATCGAAGGGCTTGTTGACTACGCCAACGATGCCGCAGCAAGCATGATTGGTCGACCTGTTAGCGAACTGATTGGGCGCACGCTTACGGCAAGCGTCAACCTTGTCGATGAGACCGACCGCAAACCGTTCGCCGATCCGGTTGAAACGGCTCTACGCGAAGGGCGCAAAATAACCCTGGGTCGAAAGGCAATGATGCTCTCGGCCGACGGTTCCGAGCACTTTGTAGAGGTCACCGTTAATCCGATGACGTTAGGTCACGATCAGGACCCTGCCAGCACACACGTCAATGCACAGGCCGGCTGCGTGGTCGTACTGCATGACGTAACCGAATTGCGCGGGCTTGCCAAACAAATGTCTTATCAGGCCAGTCACGACGCGCTTACTGGGCTAACCAACCGACGCGAATTCGAGCGACGTGTTGGCGAGCTGGTTGAAGTTAGTCACGACGAAAATACAACACATGTCATTTGTTACATGGATCTCGATCGCTTTAAGGCTGTGAACGACACGAGTGGACACGCTGCCGGCGACAACATGTTGCGACAGATCGCAAATCTAATTCGCGAAAAAGTGCGCGACTCCGACATGGTGGCGCGACTTGGTGGCGACGAATTTGGCATGTTGCTAAAAGGGTGCCCGCTTGATAAAGCGCGTCAGATTGCAGACGACGTTTGTTCGGCTGTGCGCGACTACCGGTTTTTCTGGCGCGACCAGGCGTTCAGCGTGGGCGTGAGTATTGGCCTGGTTGAAATTGGTCATGAAAGCGGCAACACCGAAGATGTGATCGCGGCCGCCGATTCGGCCTGTTACGTCGCCAAACAGCAGGGCCGCTCGCAGGTTCATGTGTATTCGGCCAAAGACGAAGCAGTGGCACGCCATAAAGGCGAAATAGCCTGGCTGCAACAGCTGCAACACGCACTTAAAAACGACGGCTTTCTTGTTTATTCACAGCCCATCGTCGCTATGGACACGCGTAAGACCGGCGGTCTTGGCATTGAGATTTTGCTGCGTATGCGCGACCACCGTGGAGCGATTGTTACGCCCAAAGAATTTATGCAAGCGGCTCAGCGCTACAACCTCATGCCAGCAATTGACCGTTGGGTCGTATTGAACACCCTGACGGCGCTTGGTGGCGATGCTCTGCCGCTTGAGCCTGGCCGTCGTTGCACAATTAACCTGTCAGGCCAGACGCTCAGTGACGGTCAGTTTCTTGAATACGTGGTTGAGTGCATGGACGAATGTAACGTGCTGCCTGAGCGCATTTGTTTTGAAGTCAAAGAAAGTTCGGTCATTACCAACATGAGTCAGGCGCAGCGATTTATTGCGGTACTGCACAGCATGGGTTGTCAGTTTGCACTCGATAACTTTGGAACTGGTCTTGGTTCGTTCACGAATTTGAAAAACCTGAAAATGGATTACCTCAAAATCGACGGTGAATTTAGTCAGAACATTACCAATGACAAGATTAATCAGGCCATGGTTACCGCCATTGTAAAGCTCGCCAAGAGCTTGGAAATACAGGTGATTGCCGAGAAAGTAGATTCCAAAGACTCGCTGGATACGCTGCGCTACATTGGTGTGGACTTCGTTCAGGGTTTCTATATGGGAGAGCCTGCACCTATTTGAGTGGGCAGAGCCAAGGGATACAGGATGTCATCCTCGATACGACCGCTACTAGTTCGTGTTCAACCTGTTCTCAACGCCGGGGTGGGCGATCCTGGGTGCGATGGTTTTCAGCTTTGTCTGGTGACTAACGCTTCTAACCCTTTCGTCGATCTTGGGAGTAATCTTGTCATCAATGATTTGTTGGCTGACGCCCATGCGAGCGTGGTAAGTGTTCCAGTACCGGCATCACTATGGTTTTTTTTGGCAAGTGCTTTGGTCGGCTATGGGCCTGCGTAAAGCATCCTGATGCGCGTTCTGTCATTTCGCGGCGTATTCGACTAGGATGACCGCGAACGGAGATACACGCTATGAACAAAGACGAGATAGTAAAAGACTGGCTTCCACGCTACACCGGCATGCCTATAGACAAGTTTGGCGACTACGTTCTGCTGACCAATTTCAACGGTTATATCAATCAGTTTGCCGAACGCTTCGGCTGCAAATTGTACGGTGAAGACCGCCCGATGAGCGCGGCGACCAACCAGAACGGTGTCACCATCGTCAACTTCGGCATTGGCTCCGCCAACGCCGCTACCATCATGGATTTGCTGAGCGCACGCGACACGAAAGGTGTACTGTTCCTGGGCAAGTGTGGTGGTCTCAAAAAATCCACTGAAATCGGTAACTTTATTTTACCCATTGCCGCCATCCGTGGTGAAGGCACGAGCGACGACTATTTCCCAAAAGAGGTGCCAGCGTTGCCTTCGTTCAAATTACACAAATTTGTTTCGGAGAAGCTCAAAGAGAACAACCTTGAGTACCGTACGGGCGTAATCTACACCACGAACCGACGGGTCTGGGAACACGACAAAGAGTTCCTGGCCAAGCTCAAGC
>QIGP01000126.1 GCA_003228965.1 Gammaproteobacteria bacterium | reverse complement strand
CCACGATTGTTAGTCAGAGTACTTAGCTCGCTCACAAAGTCTTGTGTGCGATAGTTAATGGCCTTGGCGGCACCCAGGGCTTCGCAAGCGCTGCACTTCTCGTCGCTGCCAGCTGTGGCGTACACGGTGGCGCCGAATACTTTGGCCATTTGAATGGCCGTCGTACCAATGCCGCTTGACCCACCGTGAATCAGCAGGCTCTCTTCGGGTTTAAGGTGCGCCCGATCGAACACGTTGCTCCAAACGGTAAAACAGGTTTCTGGCAACGCCGCACTTTCTACAAACGAAAGCGTCCCTGGAACTGGCAAGCACTGCGATGCAGGAACGGTGACATAGTCGGCGTAACCGCCACCGTTAGTTAGCGCGCACACGCTATCTCCCGCTTGCCATCTTTCAACCAAAGGCCCGGCACAAACAACGGTTCCAGCCACTTCCAAACCGAGTATGGGAGACGCACCTGGAGGCGGATTATACAAACCCATGCGTTGAAATACGTCGGGTCTGTTGACACCGGCTGCGGCGACTTTAATCAATAGTTCAGAGTCGGCAGGTGCAGGCTTTGGTGTTTCCGATATTTTTAGTACATCGGCTGAACCTGGTTTGGTTATCTCTATAAAACGCATTAGCTGATGTCCAATTTCTGATTGTGTTGCAAAGTGCGCAGCCGGCTTTCGAACGTCGCACGGCTGTGATAGCAGCCGTAAAACACACGCTTGCCAACATATCCCATGCGCCCGTGCAGTACGCGCCAATTGTCGAAAATGAGTGTCTTGCCGGGTCGCAACGGAATTTTTATCCAGTTTTTCTGATCGTTGGCGTATTCGTGGAACAAGCTGTAAGCGCGGTAGAATTTCTGTTCCTGATCAGGCGGCAGTCGCATGGGTGCCCGATCGTAATTGTTGAAGGAAACCTGTTGTACTTGCTGAGAATCGTTTAACTGAAAAACGGGACGCTCACCACGAACGTGTACACCTGGCTCAAGGTAGTGGCCAGGAACACGAATTTCGCACAAAGTCTCATAGGCTTCAGGGTCATCACGCTGCATGCGTCGTGCAATAGCAAAACCGTCGACGAGAACGCTCTCACCGCCTTTACCGTCAAACTCCTGACAATTGAACATCTGAAGCCCAGGCGCGTCGTGATAGTAGGTTCCGTCCGTATGAGGCTCGAGATATTGAGTGGAATACGCACTGTCGCCGTGATCGACAAGCTCTGCCGACAAGTGCCACATTCGTCCAAATAGTGTTTGTTGTACCGGACCCAAACGCTCGGCCAGAGAGTCGGTTTCCTGATCGCTGGACGGCACTTCGTCAACGATAGAAAAACCGTAACTGGCAATATTCTCAAGCCATTCGAGTAGCGACTTTTCGCAGGACATGACCTTGGGAAACGCGACCGTAGGCATGTCGTTTAGTGGGGACTCACTGTCCCAAACATTGCAGCCCTTGTACGGTACAAGCTCGTGAGGCTGTGGTGTGCGACCTTCAACACCTGACAGCACGTCAACAGACATTGAGGTTGAGGACCCATCAACCCAGTCAATATGAATCAGTGTTCTGCTTTGGTCGACATCAATATTTCGTGGTGCGAGATCTGAGGGAATGGCAAACGTATTGACCTTACGTTGAAGAGTATCCGGATCCAGGCTGTCGCTATCGACACCGTGGTCGCGTAGCCAAAACCATGAATACAGCAACGGGTCTGTATTATCTGAGAACTGCACTTCCAGGCCTTCCGGTAACGAAGATACATTGGCAAGTTTCATCTTGTCGTTGTTAGCATCGTAGGATCTGCGCATGTCATGACTCACTTTAACCAAGCTTTAACGGCTAGTGAATTGCAGGCATCAACGAACGAGTCGATGTGGCCTGTGGTCGTGGCGTACGAAGTCACCATTCGAGCCAGAACCTCGCCCTCTGCCAGGACGCTGTCGCACGGCAATGCGTCGATGTACCATTCGTACATTGATGCGCCCTTCTCTATTAGCTGATCGAACAGATGTTTCTGAAGGATGACAAAGGTCTCATTTGACTGTGTGTCAAAAGCAAGTCGAACACCGCTCATTTCAGCTATACGCCCACGTAAAGTATCAGCCATTGTGTTGGCGTTACGTGCAAGTTCTAACCAATGATCGTCTTCGATCCAGGCCAAAAATTGTGCGCCAAACAAGCGACTCTTGGAGACCAGATGCCCCGTGCGTTTTAAACGATACTCAAAGTCTTCTGCGAGTGCCTGGTTGAAGAAAATAATGGCTTCAGCAGCCACAGCTCCGTTTTTTGTTGCCCCAAGGCACAACACGTCTACACCCGCCTTCCACGTAACGTCGGCAGGATGGCAGTCAAGGCTCGCAACCGCATTAGCGAAACGTGCGCCGTCCATATGAACGGACATCCCGTTGTTCTTCGCCACAGCGCACAGCGCTTTGACCTCTTCGACTATATATACTTGACCGCCTTCGTTAGCTTGAGACAGCGACAGGGCTCTGGCACGAATATTGTGTGGCGGTTCATTCGGAAGGCGTTCCAACATAGTGGTTAACGCTGAAGGCGTAATTTTCAATTCTTTTGACGGCACAGGTAACAGCGAGGCGCCGCCAGTAACTAGCGCAGGGCCGCTGGATTCGTCAAGCAATATATGCGCCTGATGGTGACAAACAACCCCGTCCCAGGGCTTTACCATAGTCGACAGCGCCAGCGTGTTAGCGGCGGTACCACTAATTACAAAATAGGCGCTTAGATCGGTGTCAAACACTCGCTTAAAAGCGTCGACTGCGGCCGCTGTATAGCTGTCCTCGCCGTACGCTGACTCGTTTTGAGATGCATAGGCGTCGTTGATACCCTTTAATACGACAGGCGAAGCGCCCGACAAGTTATCACTACCGAATATCATTGTGTCACCGTTAAAATTGGGGTTTTGGCCACCTGTAGGCGGCCCATTCAATGCATACCGCTGCACTCTATCACCCTGCTCCAGTTAGTGAAATACACTCAATACAGTATAAGGCTTTCGCAAGCTTGGTCGACAACGTACTATCGGCTTACGTCAATACCAAGTGTCGACTGATTATGAATAGACCGCTTCCTGCTTTCACCTTTCCGGGCTCCCGACTCCTCAAAAACTGTCTTCTGATTGTAGTCACTGTGCTGGTTACCGTTTGGATCGTTCGCGCCGTCGGCTCTCGCTCATTCCCGGACACCTCTCCCTGGCACGAACCTGCGCTTACCTTGGAATTTCGTGCACGCGACTATCCGCAAGGCATCAGCTTCGATGAATACCTTCAGTTAGAAGCCAGACTGTCAAAAGAACTGTCAGCCTTTGTCGCGTCAGAAATCCCCGACAACCAGGCCAGTCTTGCACTTCGCTATATGAGTGCAAGCCCTCTCAATCCGTTGGAGTACACAAAAAACTGGAACTGGTCCTACATTCTGCAGCACGAAGCGGCAGCGGGTGCCGTAGTGCTCATTCACGGAGCGTCCGACTCGCCGTACAGCATGCGTACACTTGCTCAACACTTGCATCAGAACGGTTTGAATACGGTAGCGGTACGACTACCTGGCCACGGGACTGTGCCAGGCGAACTGACCCGAATCACATATTCCGACTGGAAGGCCGTGGTAAAAAGCGCTATCGACAAAGCACGTCAAATTACCGGCTCCGGGAAGCCAGTTTACCTTGTTGGTTATTCTATGGGCGGTGCGCTGGCGATGAGCCATGCGCTGGACACATTGGAAAACGCCGAGCTCGAACCAATAGCCGGTCTGGTTCTGGTGTCGCCCGCCATCGCCATCACCCGACTTGCCGCATTTGCAAATGTCGATCTGATGATTAGTCGCATTCCTGGCTTTAACAAGTTCGCCTGGAATTCGATAAGTCCGGAGTACGATCCTTACAAATACAATTCGTTCCCAAAACAAACAGGACGGCAAACTTACCGACTTGCCACTGCTAATCAACGGCGCGTCAATCGGCTGAAAAATACCAAGGTGTGGAAAAAGCTGCCTCCAATTATTACTTTTATGTCGGCCGTTGATGCTACGGTAAGCGTTCCTGCGGTTGTCGACAATTTGTATGAAAGCTTAACCAATGAAGGCAGCTCTCTTGTTCTGTTTGGTGTCAATCGCACCAACGAAGCTTTGGGGTTTCTGGAGAATGACTATATGGACTCGGTGAATGCCGTGCGCACCGACGCTAATCGACAATACGATCTCACCGTGATCTCAAACCGTACCGCCAACAGCTTGGAAGTCATGGCAACCACCTATTGTGCAAAAAACCGCTGTCAGCGAGAACAGGCCCTGGACCTGGCATGGCCAGAATCGGTGTTTTCTTTATCTCACGTGGCACTGCCGTTCTCTGCAGACGACCCAATTTACGGCTCGGCCCCAGGTCCCGAATCGCCCGGCAACTTCACGCTCGGTTCGTTACAACCAAGGGGCGAACGAGGCATTCTGGTCGTACCGATAGATCAGCTGATGCGGTTACGGTACAACCCGTTTATAACCTACCTGTTGGACAGAACCAGTTCGTTTTGTAAATTTGAAGCTGCGTTGCCAAACTGGTCGACAATTGAATAGTGCGTAGTCTCCGGGCTTTCGTACTTAAACGCATCGGCCGGATCGATTTTAGCAGCAGGTGTAGCTGAATTCATGTTGATTTGCGAAGCAAGATGGAGAGCACCGCAATGTGTGGGGCATTGTTATCAGGTCTTTCCTGGCCTACGCTATTAGTGGAAGCTCAAATTTCACTAGTTTGGGTGGGTCCATCGATGAACACGTACTTTTATTAGGCAGATAGGCGGCCAGAAGTGGACTATCGGATATAGCGCGTCGCTGAGGATTACAAATCAGAGGCGAGCTTTTGGCCAAGAAGTAGATTCTCAAAGTTGAAAAACAAACGACCTAAAGTCCATCTCATGAGACAATTGGCAGTCACGTCAGCAAGTGCGGCCAGAATTTCGATTAACTTGTGACCGTGCGACTCGATTCGAGGTTTGATGTTTATCAAGTGCTGGGTAAGGCCGTAGCTAGCATCACCAACATGCGGTTTAGGATTAATTACTAACCATGGGCGGCACGAACTCGCAAGTACGTTTCCGGCGTGCAGATCGGCGGCCAATAACTTGGAGTCCGCTTGTCTCCGGGGATTGCTGAAAACAGGTTAGGCCGTCCTTGGCCCGTTGAATTTACTTCTGTTGTCGTCCGTGCTTGTGGCCTTCCGCTGAGTAAAGCTGGGGCAGATAAGGGACTCTCACATGTCTGCCGTCTATAACGTCTTCAACGTACTCAACGTGATGCGGATATCGTTCCAAGTGCTCCCGCATTTGTTCGGCTTGTTCCTCTATTGGGTCATTGGGATCAGCAGTGAACGCCGGGTGTTCCTCATCTCGAACCTCTTTATTCATTTCCTCGCCGTCACGGTTAACAAAAATCGACTGCGGAGGGCTTCCACCACCACTGCATGGACAGACAGCCTGGTGCAGCGTCACCGGCCCACCGAAAATTGGGTCAATTTCTGCGGAATTGTCGTGAGAACTCCACACCTGCATTTCCGGGCCGTGCGCGGGTTGCAGATATGTTAGTGAGTTGCCGCCCACTGGCCCGGCTCTAGTCGTTAGAAAGGGACTC
>QIGP01000391.1 GCA_003228965.1 Gammaproteobacteria bacterium | reverse complement strand
AATTCGTCCCATTTAACGGCTTTAAGGTCGACTTTTCTATCGAATTCGATCACCCGATTTTTAAAAAGCACAGCCAGTCTGCTTCCATCGACTTTTCGACAACCTCGTTCCTGCGTGAAGTCAGCCGTGCCCGCACGTTTGGTTTTATGCGTGACATTGAGGCCCTGCGCAGTAAGAACCTGACGCTTGGCGGCACGCTCGACAACGCAATTGTTCTTGATGACTACCGGATTTTGAACGAAGACGGTCTGCGCTACGAAGACGAGTTTGTTAAGCACAAGATTCTGGACGCCATTGGCGACCTGTATTTGCTGGGCCACAGCCTGATTGGTGCCTTTAGAGGACATAAATCTGGCCATGAACTTAACAATACGTTGTTGCGTACATTGACAGCTACGCAGGGTGCGTGGGAAGAAGTCACCTTCGACGACGTAGCTGAAGCGCCTATTTCGTTTGTGGGCACCGTAGCGCCAGCCTAATCCTGGCGGCGCTGCATTAATAAAAGCTATTAACAAAACAGGCACTTACCGCGACGTGAACAGGTCGCGAAATAGTTGCCGTTGGCCTATGCCCTTGGAGCTACATTTTATGTAGAATGCTGAGGGTAGTCGGGGAATGTGGGTACATCCCGGACTTAAAAAGCAGGGTACAAGCAAGAAGTTCGCTCAGATCACTTCTCGGGCCTGAAATGGGGCCGAACTTTAACAATCAAGGAGCTTGCCTCCAAATTGTGATCTGCGGCCAGGTTTTGCAGCAGGGTTTGCGCGTAAAATCTAATTCTGGTGGCCCACGGAGCGGAATCACACAGCACGGTTAAAGTACCGCCTTCAAGATTGGCGGCGACGACGTGACTTCGCATGGGTTCGTCAAGCTGGTTGGCCACCTGGTCGCGTAAAGCGACGTGGACTTCAGCTTGTTCCACAAGCGCGCTGAGCTCCGGGTTTTGCCCGAAGAGCAAAGATTGAATAGACTTAGGTCTTTTTGCCGACATGAACGGACCTTAACACGGGGCTAGCAACAGAAATAATGATGAATGTAATTTTGTTTACGCGACGACGTAACGGTGCATCAAGCCAGTACGACTTGTCGCAACCCAGAATGATGGTCGGTTTGATGGCATCGGTAGCCTTTGTTACCGCGGGCTTATTCATGTCCGGTTTTCTGCTGTCCGCCGCTAAACATCAAGTTGAACCCGACGTTCAGGTTGCGCAAATGAATTCCGAGCTAGCGGCCAAGCATCGTGAGCTTGAAGCTGCACGTGCTGAAGCGCAGGAAAATTTGCAGGCATTGTCTGTACGTATTGGCCAAATACAGGCCCACGTTATTCGACTCGACGCGCTAGGCCAACGACTGACTCAAATTGCCGACCTGGATGAAGGCGAATTCGATTTCACCAAGGCACCGCCTCGTGGCGGTCCCGAAATGCCGCTGGATCGCGAACTTATAAACAATGAAGATTTTCTGACTGGTCTTGACGACCTGTCACACCTGATCGCCGATCGTGACAAGCAGCTAAGCGTGCTTGAAAGCCTCATGCTCACCAAACATCTTGAAGCCGAAACCCATCCGGCTGGCCGGCCCGTTAAAGCAGGCTGGATAAGCTCGTTTTACGGGACTCGCCGAGACCCGTTTACCGGCAGCCGCGCGCGCCACACAGGCGTTGATTTTGCAGGTCGCGCTGGTGCAGAAATTACTTCGGTTGGCACGGGCGTTGTGAGTTGGTCTGCCGATCGTTACGGCTACGGCAACATGGTTGAAATTAATCATGGCAACGGCTACCGCACCCGCTACGCTCACAATCAGGAAAACCTTGTCGAACTCGGCGAAAAGGTTGAAAAAGGGCAAAAAATAGCCCTGATGGGTTCTACCGGTCGCGCGACAGGGCCTAATTTACACTTTGAGGTGCTGCGCAACGGCCGCTCCACAGATCCTGTTAAATTCATCAAAGCGCAGGCTGAATAACCCTGCTTCGCAGCCGCGACACTGATACAATTCCGACCTTTATCTGCTTGTTGTGACCGCAATGGGCGGCGGCCTCCTGTTTCGGGGGTGAAGCCGTGCGTGTGTCCATTCAGCACTCTTGAAAATCTCGACCCGCGCTCCCATGTATGTCTTTTGCCCAATGTAGCGCGGCATAGCTTAAGGATCTCAGCGTGGCCAATTTCCTGACAAAAATCTTTGGTAGTCAAAATCAAAGAACTATCAAGTCCTACAATAAAGTCGTTAAATCGACGAACGAACTTGAAGCCGATTACACAGCAAAATCCGATGATGAGCTTAAACAAGTCACAGCTGACTTAAGGGCTCGTGTTGAAGAAGGTGAAACTCTTGAAGCAGTCATGAGCGAAGCCTTCGCAGCCGTCAGGGAAGCCTCAGTGCGGACTCTTGGCATGCGCCACTTTGACGTGCAGCTTATTGGTGGAGCCACGCTCAACAATAACCAGATCGCCGAAATGCGTACCGGTGAAGGTAAAACCCTGGTTGCAACTTTGCCCGCGTATCTTAATGCGTTGACCGGTCTTGGCGTGCACTTGATTACCGTTAACGAATACCTGGCCAAACGTGACTCCGAATGGATGAAACCCATTTTCGAATTTCTTGGCATGAGTGTTGGTGTGATTTTTACGAACCAGCCGGCGGCCGAAAAACGCGCTGCCTACCGTGCCGATATTACCTATGGCACGAACAACGAATTCGGCTTTGACTATTTGCGTGACAATCTTGCCCACAGCCTGGAAGAGAAAGTTCAACGCGAACTTAACCTGGCCGTGGTTGACGAGGTCGACTCCATTCTCATCGATGAAGCTCGTACACCGCTCATTATCTCGGGTCCTTCTGAAGACAGTCCCGAAATGTACGGCAAGATTAACCAGATTATTCCGAAGCTCTTTTTGCAGAAGGAAGAAGACGGTCCTGGCGACTACAGTCTTGACGAGAAAGGCAAGAACGTGCTACTCACGGAAGAAGGCCAGGAGCAGGCCGAACGTTTACTGACCTCTACTGGTTTGCTCGCTGAAGGCGAAAGTTTGTATAGCGCCGCCAACATCAGTTTGATGCACTACCTAACGGCGGGTTTGCGTGCACACGCCATTTACAAAAAAGACGTCGACTACATTGTGGACGACGGCGAAATTGTTATTGTTGACGAATTCACGGGGCGCACCATGCCGGGACGTCGCTGGTCCGACGGTTTGCACCAGGCGATCGAAGCCAAAGAGTTGGTGCCGATCAAGCAGGAAAGCCAAACGTACGCATCTATTACCTTTCAGAATTATTTTCGTCTCTACGACAAGCTTGCCGGTATGACCGGTACAGCCGACACCGAAGCTTACGAGTTCCAACAAATTTACGGGCTCGAAGTAGTGGTGTTACCTACGCATAAGCCGATGGCTCGTAACGATATGCCCGACCTTGTTTATCTTACTCAGAAAGACAAATTCGACGCGATTAAAGACGACATTAAAGACTGCATGGAACGCCAGCAACCTGTACTGGTCGGTACGACGTCCATCGAGACTTCAGAGCTGCTGGCAAAATTGCTTAAGCAAGCGAAAATCAAACACGAAGTACTCAACGCCAAACAGCACACGCGCGAGGCCGAAATTGTGGCTAACGCGGGCCGTGCAGGCTCTGTAACCATTGCCACCAACATGGCCGGTCGCGGAACCGATATTGTATTGGGCGGACGCAAAACGTTTGAAGAGGAAGACCTGTCCGAGAGCGAAATGCAAAAAGCTCAGGAAGAGTGGCAAGAGCGACACGAGTTTGTACTTGAAACTGGTGGGCTCCACATTGTTGGCACCGAACGTCACGAATCTCGCCGCATCGACAATCAGTTGCGCGGTCGTTCAGGACGTCAGGGCGATCCTGGGTCGTCGCGCTTCTTCCTTTCAATGGAAGACAATTTAATGAGAATATTTGGCGATCCGGAGCGTAATAAAGCGCTACTTGGTCGCGTGGGCATGCAGGAAGGCGAAGGCATTGAGTCGAAAATGCTCTCCCGACAAATTGAAAAAGCACAGCGCAAAGTTGAAGCGCATAACTTCGACGCGCGTAAGAATTTGCTCGAATACGACGACGTTGCCAATGAGCAGCGCGTGGTTATTTACGAGCAGCGCAACGGTATTATGGGCGAAGACGATTTGTCCGACGCTGTTATCGGCATTCGTGAAGAAGTGCTTGCAGCTGTTGTTGAAGAGTATTTGCCGGCAGGTTCAGGCGACATGCAGTGGTCGCCCGACACGCTTGATCAGGTTCTGTTCCAGGAATTCGGTACACGCTTCAAAATCGAAGAATGGCTGAGTGAAGACTCGCAGGTTAAATCGGCGGACGTGGCCGAGAAAGTGGTTGGCATCGTGGACAAGGACTACGAAGAAAAAGTCGACGGCATTGGTGCTGAAGCTATGCGTAGTTTCGAAAAAGCTATCATGTTGCAGCAGCTCGACAACCACTGGAAAGAACATCTTGCGGCCATGGACCATTTGCGTCAGGGCATTCATTTGCGAGGCTATGCGCAGAAAAATCCCAAGCAAGAGTACAAGCGCGAAGCTTTCACCATGTTCGGCGACATGCTCGATCGCTTCAAGCGCGACATCACCAGCATTCTGTGTCGCGTACAGATTCAAAGTCCTGAAGACGCAGAAGCTGTTGAAGTGCGTCGTCGCGAGCAGCAGAGCAAAGAAAATATTAAAATGCGTCACGACAAAGTGGGCGCGCAACGACAGGGGCGGCCAGCAGACGAATCGGCAGAGCCGTTTGTTCGTGACGGCCGTAAAGTGGGCCGCAACGAACCGTGTCCTTGTGGTTCTGGTAAAAAATACAAGCAGTGCCACGGTAGCCTGAGCTAGTCAGATCGTGAAACCGTCGCGACTTCACGTTGTCGCGGCGGTACTGCAAGACGGCGAGTACTACTTCGTACAGCAGCGCCAGCCTGGCAAGCATATGGCCGGGCTTTGGGAGTTTCCGGGCGGCAAAGTAGAGGCGGGCGAAGAGCCCTGGTACGCTTTGGTCCGTGAGCTAAAAGAAGAGCTTGGCATTGACGCGCAAGCAGGTTGTCCTCTTATTCAGCTCTCCCATTCCTATCCGGATCGCGATATTCAACTGGACGTTTGGCAGGTTACCGCGTGGCACGGCGAACTGCTCGCACAGGAACATCAGTTAACTTCGTGGAATTCACTGGCCGAGTTAATAGACATGCCGTTGCTACCCGCCGATATTCCGGTGCTTAAGGCATTGGCAGCTACACACGAGTAGACTTACTTGTCGCACGACGTCTGACTGTTTTGTCATGCATCGCCGTGTTCTTTTCGTGACAATCCTCAAATAGACTGACGTCATCGCGAGTCCAAGGGCTCGTCAATCTCCTGATGCTGTCTTGGTAGTTATTCAAGTGAGTTAGGTGGCGAATTGGTTTTACATTTTGTAGACATTTTAAATTTTGGTCAGATTTTCAATGTGCCGTTAGCTAACAATTTGCCGTCTGGAGTTCCCGATGTGCCCGTATTATCGGTCCTTAGCGTCGGTAGTCAAACCTCTTTGATTCCTGAGCTTGTTCGTGACGCTTTCGATATTGATGGCGGTGTTGATCCTTGTTCTGCGAGTTACCGGGGTGGAAAGGTGACAGGGTT
>QIGP01000261.1 GCA_003228965.1 Gammaproteobacteria bacterium | reverse complement strand
TGCAGTCTGTCAAATTGCCCACTTTCTTTTCAACCTTGTATGTCCTTCTTAAGTACGCAGTGCCAGCGCACTCATGAATAATGCAGGCTAGAGTTTGCCCGCACAGTGACAGGCAGGTCCAAAAGGGACTTCCGGCCCTAATTGCAGCGTCGGTAGTCCCAGTTGGCAGGTTTGGATTTGTCGAGCAATGAGATTTCGGCAACCAAACGATTGTCGATGCGCTCGTACCGAATTCGCTGTGGATAGTCGTTGTGTTCATTGATGAATTCGATAGCAGGTGTGTCTGTGACCGTGCCTTCGAACGCCGTTGGGCCAACGCCTCTTGGGTAGGCGTTAAGAGTAGCGCGTGAGTTTTTAATATCGATGCGTAGCTGTTCGAAAAATACTCGCTGCATATCTTTTGTACTAACGCTGTAGCCGTAAAGCTGGTCGCCTTGAATTGACCTGATCCACGTTTCTTCAACGCTCCGGTCTTCAAGCTGCCAGCAGCCGGTCAACCAATCGAGCGCGCCGCTGTTTTTGAGTGGCGTAGCCATATGTGAGCAGCCGAACAGGCTGCCTGCCAACAGCGCGAGCGTTAATCTTGTTGTGCAGGCTCTATTGGCGCGCACTGTTTTAAAGATCGGCAAGTTGCTGTTCAAGTTGGGCAATTTTCGCTTTGAGTTCTTTGGCTTCATCGCTTTGCGGATCGGCTTGTGCAATGACGCGCAGCGTCATTTTCGCTTCAGCCAGTTTGGTCGTTAATTCGGCGCGAGACGTATGGCTTTTGGCCCAGTCGCGTAGTTCAGTCGCGTCATCGCTGGATGCAGGTTGTTCAGCGCCTTTATCGCCGCAGGCAATAAGGGTGAAAAGGGCGAAGAGTAGGATCAAATGTTTCATGGAGAGTCTCCTGATGGTCGACCGGGGCGTGCTATGGCTTCGAAGTGAAGTGTTGGCCAAGCGGCGTGTCAAAACAAGCCTGACATTTAGTCTTCATCTTTTTCATCGTCAGTATCAAGCATTTTGACGTTGAGCGTTTTGATCATGTTGTCGCGCACCTGAACGACTTCCAGCGAATAACCGTAGAGGTCTAATCGAGTGCCTTGTTCTGGTATGGTTTCGAGGTGTTCGACAATCAAGCCGCTGAGTGTTTTGGCGCCGTCTGTTGGAAGCTTCCAGTCCATCGTACGGTTCAATTCACGCAAGTTGCTGGCGCCGTCAACCTGGAAAACGCCGTCGACAAGCTTGCGCGAGCGGGGTACCTCGACGACTACGTCGTCCTGGAACTCACCCACGATTTCAGCAAGCAAATCGCCAAGAGTGACTAGCCCTTGTACGTCGCCGTACTCGTCCTCCACAAGAGCCATGCGGTGTCGGTCGTTTTGAAAATTGAGGAGCTGGGTGTTCAGGGGCGTGTCTTCCGGAGCGTAGTGGGCAGGAATCATGGCGTTGCGAAGGGCTTCGGGTGAAATCGCATTTCGCATCAATTCCGGAACCACTTTGCGTAAGTGAAGTACGCCCTCGACTTTTTCGTACTCGTCGCGATACACCGGAAGACGTGTATGTGGGCTGGTGCGAAGCTGGGCCACGATGTCGTCCCAGTCGTCATCGAGGTCGATGCCGTTAATTTCCGCACGCGGGATCATGATGTCTTCGACCGTAACACTGTCAAGGTCGAGCACGCGCAGCAACATGGTCTGGCGTGTCCTTGGAATCAAAGTACCCGCTTCTTTGACTGCCATGCGCAGTTCTTCACTAGTGAGCGAAGTCAGTGACTCGTCTTCTTCATTGACACCAAACAATCGTAATAAAGAATTTGCAACGACATTGATAGACCAGATGAATGGCGTGCATATCCATAGTAGCGGTGCGTAAATAATTGCAGCGGGGTAGGCCACGGATTCTGGTCGAAATGCGGCAAGTGTTTTAGGAGCCAGCTCAGCAAAAATCAAAATGATGGGTGTAAGTACCACAAGGACCGTTACAGGGTGCAGGCCGAGTCGTTGTGTAATAAGGGTGGCAAGCATGGTCGCGGCAATGTTGACTACGTTGTTACCAAGCAATATCAGGCCAATAAGTTTGTCTGGTTTTTCGAGCATGCTTGCTGCAACGCGCGCACCGCGGTGACCGGCTCGGGCTTTCGCGCTAAGGCGATAGCGGTTGACTCTCATAAGTGCGGTCTCGGAACCGGAGAAAAACGCCGAGAGAAATATCATCCCCGTAAGAAGTCCGAACAGTACGGGCGTACTAAAACCTGCGTCCAAGTCCTAGCCCCACTGGCGGCCGAGCACGACTTCGAGAACGAAGCGAGCACCGGCGTAGGCCAACAGTAAAAGAGCACAACCCGTCATTGTCCAGCGGGCGGCCGTGCGGCCGCGCCAGCCAAAGCGCCAGCGACCTGCAAGCAGTCCGCCAAACACAAACCACGACAGAATCGTCAGTACCGTTTTATGGGTGAGATGTTGCGAGCGAATATCCTCGATAAAGATGAGGCCGCTAAACACCGAGAGACTTAACGTAACAAAGCCCACCGTTATGGCGAGAAACAGCAGTTGTTCGAGTTTTAGAATTGAGGGCAGCTTTTCGCCAAAAGAAGAGACCCGGCTTTCGCGTATTTGGCGCTCTTTCCAGGTCATCGCAAGCGCAGCAGTTGCGGCTCCAGCAAACAGGGCGTAGGCAATGAGTGAGAAAACGATGTGCGCGGTCAGCGGCCAGCTTTGGTGTGTAAACGGCTCTGAGTCAGCCAGTGCCGGCGCAGAACTCAGGGCGACCGTGCAAACAATAACCTGCTGAAAGGCTTTGGCGACGTGGTTGCCTGAAAGGTAACCGTCACGCTCACCGGCAGGTGCCAATGCCAAAGGAGATGTCAGTTCAAACACAGAAAAGCTCTAATGATTACCGCTACTTAGGGGGAAGCTAACACATAAGTGGTGGCGATGAGAAGAGATCTTGCTAAGCGTGAGTGGTAGATACGGGTAAAGATGGGGTATTTCACGTAGTTGGGAGGTCAAGCGTGCCATTTGTGGTAGGCATACTTCGTATAAAAGGTTGGTGTGATGAGGCATTTGCGCGTTTCACGTAAATTGGGAAAGATCATGGTCTTTTCGGCTTCACAATTGAAGTTGATATCCCACATTCAAGCTTCAATACTCTCACTAGCGCTTAAGTAAGTGCCATTCTGGTCTGTCCCTTATTTGCTATACTCCGGCCTCATTCCAAGTTGAGGTCACTATGTTTGAGAATCTTTCCGAGCGCCTGACGGGCGTTGTCGGCAAACTGCGCGGTAAAGGCCGCCTGTCGGAAGAAAACATTCAGGACGCGCTGCGTCAGGTACGCATGGCCCTGCTTGAGGCCGACGTAGCCCTGCCTGTGGTTAAGGACATAATGAGTGTCCTTAAAGAAAAGGCCCTTGGAAGCGAATTTAGTAAGAGCCTGACTCCCGGTCAGGCCTTCATCAAAATGGTTAACGACGAGCTTGTCCGCGTTATGGGGCAGGCCAACGAATCACTAGACCTGAGCGCGCAGCCGCCGGCTGTTGTGCTACTGGCAGGTTTGCAGGGCGCGGGTAAAACCACCACCGCCGGCAAACTGGCTCGCTTGCTGATTGAAAAGCATAAAAAGAAAGTGCTATTGGCCAGTGCCGACGTCTATCGTCCCGCAGCGATTTTGCAGCTAGAACGACTGGCCGAACAGGTTGGCGCGACGTTCATGCAAAGTACCACCGAGCAAAAAGCCACTGACATTGCCACAGCGGCCGTGGCAGAAGGCAAGCGCCTGTCGATGGATGTGGTCATTGTCGATACCGCGGGTCGACTCCACGTAGATGAGACTTTGATGGGTGAGGTACAGGGAGTACATAAAGCCTGTAATCCTGTCGAGACCTTATTCGTTGTGGATGCGATGGGCGGTCAGGATGCGGTGGTTGCCGCCAAAGCCTTTAACGATGCACTGCCGCTTACTGGCGTGATTCTGACCAAAACCGATGGCGATGCGCGCGGAGGCGCCGCATTGTCGGTGCGCCACGTCACCGGCAAGCCCATTAAATTTCTCGGCAGCGGCGAAAAAATTGACGCGCTTGAGCCGTTTCACCCTGAGCGGGTGGCCGGCCGGATCCTCGGCATGGGCGACGTGGTCAGTCTGGTCGAAGAAGTGCAAGACAAGGTCGATCAAGACGAAGCTAATCGACTGGCTAAAAAACTTAAGAAAGGTAAGGCTTTTGATTTTAGTGACTTACGTTCACAACTTAATCAAATGCTTAACATGGGTGGCATGACAGCCATGTTGGATAAGCTGCCAGGCGGTGCAAACCTGCCTCCTAGGGCCGCTGCGGCCGCCGACGACACCGCGGTGCGGCGGCAAATTGCCCTGATTAATTCGATGACCCCGAAGGAACGAAAATTTCCTAAGTTAATCAATGGGTCACGTAAGCGGCGTATCGCTCAAGGGGCTGGATTACAGGTTCAAGACGTCAATCGACTGATGAAGCAGCAGCTGCAGATGGCGAAGATGATGAAGAAGTTCTCCAAAGGGGGAATGAAGGGCATGATGCGGGCGCTTCAGGGGCGAATGCCGCCTGGAATGGGGCGCCGTTAAACCGCACTGCAATAAAGCTTCACTTTTCTGATTTTTACCGTACAATTCCGGCTTTGCCAGCCTGTGTCGTTAAGCGCCGCGGGCTTTTTATAGGTTATGGATTAATAAAGCATGGTTACCATTCGATTATCTCGTGGCGGCGCTAAAAAGAAGCCGTTCTACCACATAGTTGTTACTGACAGCCGCAACCGTCGCGACGGTCGTTACATTGAAAGACTGGGTTACTACAACCCGTTTGCTCGTGGCCAGGAAAAAGGTCTGAGCGTTGACGCTGATCGTGCCCAACATTGGGTAGGCCTGGGCGCTCAAATTAGTGATCGTGTGAGCTACCTGTTGAAGAAAGACGCGAAAGCCAGCGCCTGATTGATTTAGGCGCAGCGACCAGACTCTTTTGAGATTCTGGTCACGCGACAAGACATGAGCATGCAGGAACAGGATGACGCGTATGTCGTAGTGGGTCGCTTAGGCGGAGCACACGGCATTAAGGGTTGGCTCAAAGTCACTTCGTTTACCGCACCGCGAGAGAATCTTCTGGATTACTCGCCGTGGTATCTGAAGTCTGGACAAGAGTGGCTCGAACGCAAAGTCCTTGCGGCAAAGCCACAGGGTAAAGGTTTGCTTGTGCATTTTGACAACGTTCAGGACCGAGACCAGGCTTCGCAACTGCGAGGGGAGGAAGTTGCGATACATCGCAGCCAGCTGCCCGTACTTCAAGACGATGAATACTACTGGTCCGACCTGGTCGGCCTTGAAGTAATAACCATCGAGGACGTAAGTCTTGGTCACATCATTGAGATGATGGCTACTGGATCTAACGACGTCATGGTGGTGAAGAATGAAAAACAGCAGCGTTTGGTGCCTTTTATTCAGGGTCAGGTGGTGCACAAAGTGGATTTGGCTAACGCCCGAATGAGCGTTGACTGGGATCCGGAGTTTTAGGTCCGGGTAATTTTAGACGGCCTTTGACTTAACCATTGAAGGAGCGGGGCGCAAGCACCGACCGCCAACACGCAATGTTAGGAGGGACAACATGCAGATTACCTGCATAACGCTGTTCCCCGAGATGCTCG
>QIGP01000093.1 GCA_003228965.1 Gammaproteobacteria bacterium | reverse complement strand
GCCGCTGTCAGAGTCGTCTTACCGTGGTCAACGTGACCAATCGTGCCGACGTTCACGTGCGGTTTGTTTCTTACAAATTTTTCCTTAGACATGAGCCTTCACTCCGGACTATCTATGGCTGTTTGGACACTACGCCCGTTAGCCGACTTTTCCCAAGGCGCCGAACTGCTGGCACCCCACTTAAAAAACTGTTACAAAAACCTGCAGCTAAAAAAGCTGGAGCCCGCAACCAGAATTGAACTGATGACCTCATCCTTACCATGGATGCGCTCTACCGACTGAGCTATGCGGGCCCGGTCTTTCTCGTCGTACAATACCAGGCCGCTCTTACAGGCGACCAACATTACGTCCTCGTTTGATTTGGCGAGTAATCCGAAACTGGAGCGGATGGTGGGAATCGAACCCACATCATCAGCTTGGAAGGCTGAGGTTCTACCTTTGAACTACACCCGCGAAAGCAATTTACTAACCAAAACAAACCCAACAAAGCACTCGCGATAGGAAAACCCTGACGCGAGCAAACTGGTGGAGGGGAGAGGATTCGAACCTCTGAAGGCTGAGCCAGCAGATTTACAGTCTGCCCCCGTTGACCGCTTGGGTACCCCTCCGCGGACGTAAGCCGGCTATTGTGCTGCGCTCCAATGCGACTGTCAACCGTGAAGTAGCTCTGCTTTATGGCCATGGCCTCAATGGCTGTCGAAAGAAAATTTGGCCAAGATTGCGACCCTAAAGCAGCCTGTTGAATCCCCTATATATAATGTATACTTTCAATTAGTCTCAAAATCTCAGATACTTCTTAAATTACAATAATTTACGAGGAATTTGCTTCCAAAGTGAAGCCGCCGGTCCAAATTAACACACATAGGACAGTCACCCCGCCGCATAGGACAGTCACTCCGCCGTTTCCTTACAGGACAGCGGTGGCGACAAAGGTATTGTCGCAGTGCGCACAAACGGACCAAACGGACACATATTGCGGGGCTTACATTCGTTACGTTAGACTCTCGTTTCTTCGTCGCGGGGAGGGACACCCAGCCAAAACCTGGTATCGCGACATCGCCTCTTACTTGTAAATACCTCGGAGATTTCTACCGATGAAATTCCATCTGTTATCTGTCGCCCTGCTCGCCCTGGTTTTGACTGGCTGCAGTAAAGACACCTCATCCGGCGATTCCGTCGCTGACACCAAACCAGCCAAAGAGCACACCGACATGGGTAAAGCCGCCGCAAGCGCAAACGATAATCCGTTTTACAGCGACTTCGACACGCCGTTTGGCATTCCTCCATTCGACCTGATTGACGAAGGCCATTATGTCCCAGCTGTCAAAAGCGGCATGGATGAGCAAAACGACAACATCGCAGTCATTATCGCCAACACCGAAGCGCCAAATTTTGCCAATGTGATTGAAGCGCTCGAAACAAGCGGTAACCTGCTCAACAAAGTCACCGGCGTGTTCTACGGCCTCAACGGGGCTAACACCAACGACGAGATGCAGGCTATCGCAACAGAAATTGGCCCGATGCTGTCCACCCATGGCGACAATATTGCGCTCAATTCCGAGCTGTTTGCGAAAGTAAAAGCTATTCATGAACAGCTAGAGACGCTGGGTCTGAATACCGAAGAAGCTCGCTTACTCACAGAAACCTTCAAAGGCTTTCAGCGCGGTGGGGCTAATTTGTCAGAGTCCGATAAAGACATATTAAGAGACCTGAACGAACAGCTCACCAGTTTGTCGATTCAATTCGGTCAAAATGTACTCAAAGAAGACAACAGCTTTGAACTTGTGCTGGACAGCGAAGACGACCTGACCGGCCTGCCCGACAATGTCATCGCAGGTGGCGCCGCCGCTGCTAAAGAACGTGGCTACGAAGGCAAGTGGGTGTACACATTGCAACGCTCAAGTATTGAGCCGTTCCTGCAATATTCGAAGCGCCGGGATCTTCGCAACACTATTTACAACGGTTATATTAATCGGGGTAACAACGACAACGAGTTTGATAACAAAAAAATTGGCGCAAAAATGGCGTCGCTACGTGCATCGCGCGCCAAACTCATGGGATATCCTTCTCACGCTCACTTTACACTGTCAAACACAATGGCCGGTACGCCTGATCGCGTTTACGCACTAATAAATCGCCTTTGGCCCGCTGCACTTAACCGTGCACGTGAAGAAACGGCCGATATGCAAGCCATTGTCGATACCGAAGGCGGAGACTTCAAAATCAGTGCGTCCGACTGGCGCTACTACTCTGAAAAAGTTCGCAAGGCGAAATACGCCTTTGATGAAGACCAGGTGCGGCCTTACTTCGAGGTTAATAACGTCACTCAAGGAGCGTTTGAACTGGCCGAACGGTTGTTTGGTTTAACGTTTAAAGAACGTACCGACCTTCCAAAATATCATCCGGAAGTGCGTACGTACGAAGTCTACGACGAGAACAAAGACCTCACTGGCATCTACATGTCTGACTGGCACCCACGCGCCAGCAAGCGCGGCGGAGCGTGGATGAGTTCGTTCCGCAAACAGTCGAAAGACACTAGCGGTAAACGCATCATTCCTATTATTTACAACGTGGGAAATTTCTCAAAGCCCACTGAAAACCAGCCGGCACTGATGCGTTTTGACGAAGCCAACACGCTGTTTCACGAGTTTGGCCACGCTCTGCACGGCCTACTTGCAAACACCCGTTACGACTCCTTGTCGGGAACTTCTGTGTCACGTGACTTTGTCGAATTTCCTTCGCAGGTGATGGAAAACTGGGTCGCCGAACCGGAAGTGTTGGCGTTTTACGCACGGCACTACGAAACCGGCGAAGTGATTCCTCGCGAACTGGTTAAGAAAATTCAGGATGCTTCAAAGTTCAATCAGGGATTCGCAACTACTGAATACCTGGCCGCGTCGCTACTCGATCTTGACTGGCACACGCTCGAGGATGACAAAATTCGCGACACCGCGCGTTTCGAAAAAGCGAGCTTGCGAAAAATGGGCCTGGTAACGGAAATTGATCCCCGCTATCGCAGCACCTACTTCCAGCACATTTTCTCGGGCGGTTATTCTTCGGGTTACTACAGCTACATATGGTCAGAGATTCTCGACGCCGATACATATCAGTACTTCAAAGAATCTGGTGATATTTTCAATAAAGAAATCGCCAAGAAATATCGCGACAGTATTCTTTCCAAGGGTGGCACTCGAGACGAAATGGACATGTTTATCGATTTTCGCGGGCGCGAGCCAAACGTAGAAGCACTGATTAAACGACGTGGTTTAAACATTGATTAGTTTGCTACCCACGTTGCGAACTTGCGCAATAAAGCCCAACAAGTCGGTGGCACTATCCACGTTCGGGTGACGATAGCGACCAATTAGTCGGTTTCCCGATTGGCAATGAGTTCATCAACAACTTCTGGCTCCGCTAAAGTAGATATATCACCCAAATTGTCGAATTCATTAGCAGCGATTTTCCGAAGTATACGTCTCATGATCTTTCCGGACCGGGTCTTGGGTAGTCCTGGTGCCCACTGAATCCTGTCAGGAGTCGCAATTGGACCTATTTCTTTACGCACCCAGGCACGCAATTCTTTGCGTAATTCGTTACTCGCTTCAATGCCCGCGAGCAACGTCACATACACGTAAATGCCCTGTCCTTTAAGGTCGTGGGGATAGCCTACTACGGCTGACTCGGCCACAGACGGATGCGAAACCAACGCGCTTTCAATTTCGGCCGTTCCCATACGATGACCGGAAACGTTTAACACGTCGTCGACCCGACCAGTAATCCAGTAGTAACCATCTTCATCACGCCGGGCACCATCACCTGTTGTGTACACGTTGTCGAACGTGGAGAAATACGTTTGCTCAAAACGCTCGTGGTCCCCGTGGACCGTTCGCATTTGTCCGGGCCAGCTATCGAGTATGACCAGGTTTCCTTCGGCGGCCCCCTCGAGCACGTTACCGTCACCGTCAAGCAGCGCTGGTTGAATGCCAAAAAACGGTTTCGTTGCCGAACCAGGCTTTAACGGCGTGGCCCCAGGAATCGGTGTAATGAGTGCACCGCCCGTTTCGGTTTGCCACCACGTATCGACAATGGGACATTCGCCAAATCCGACTTTGTGGTAGTACCACTCCCATGCTTCCGGATTTATCGGCTCACCCACGGTGCCAAGTAAACGTAAACTCTTGCGGCTGGTTGATGCTAAAGGTGCGTCGCCTTCTCGCATGAGTGCACGAATAGCGGTCGGCGCCGTATAAAAAATAGTGACCTTGTGCTTGTCAACTATCTGCCAAAAGCGGCTGTAGTCGGGATAGTCAGGCACGCCTTCAAACATGAGCGTTGTCGCACGATTTGCCAGTGGTCCGTACACAATGTAGCTGTGACCTGTCACCCACCCAACGTCTGCGCTACACCAGTACACGTCGTCTGGCCCGTAATCGAACACGTATTCATGGGTCATCGACGCGTAAACAAGGTAACCGCCTGACGTATGCAAAACGCCTTTGGGTTTACCGGTTGAGCCGGACGTATAGAGTATAAACAGCGGGTCCTCCGCGTTCATCGGCTCGGGAGGACAGTCGACCGACGCGGCCTCCACGGCCGAGTGAAACCAGATGTCCCGATTGGTATGCCAGTCGATGTTCCCACCGGTGCGCTTTACAACCAACGTTTTCTTAACCGTACTCTCTTTGAGTTTCTCGATGGCTGCGTCAGTGTTGGCCTTGAGAGGAATTTTTTTATTACCACGCACGCCTTCATCGGCAGTTATAACAAATTCCGATTTGCAGTCGTCGATACGCCCCGCCAGTGCTTCTGGAGAGAATCCTCCAAAAACAACGGAATGGACCGCACCTATTCTGGCGCACGCAAGCATTGCCATAGCCGCCTCTGGAATCATCGGCATGTAAATTGTGACAATGTCACCTTTGCACACGCCCATATCTTTAAGAACATTGCCAAGCCGCGACACTTGCTCGTGTAATTCAGCATAGGAAATATGTCGACTGTCTTTAGGGTCGTCTCCTTCGAAAATGATTGCCGTGCGATTAAAATGTTCAACAAGGTGGCGATCGATACAGTTGGCACACACGTTTAACACGCCGTCTTCGTACCATTTAATATTCACATTGCCGCGTTTAAACGATGTGTTCTTAATCCGTGAATACGGCTTGATCCAGTCGAGACGCCGGCCGTGGTCGGCCCAGAACTGTTCCGTGTTTTCTATAGACTCGCGGTAAAGGCTCTCGTACGCCTCCGCATCCAATGTGGCTTTTTCCAGCACCTTCGGATGCACGGGATAGACTTTCGATTCGCTCATTACTGCTTACCCTATGTATTCTTGTGCTCTATGAAGGTGAACGGGGCTTATAATCCTGGCCCGACATTAAGGTTGGCCGCCGTACGTTCTTTAACCATATCGACTGTAACGTCGGGTGCGAGTTCGATGAGAGTAACTCCGTTTTCATCGAAGTCGAAAACACCCAGGTCCGAATACAATCGGTCGACGACTCCCGCCCCGGTTAAAGGCAGCGAACATTCGGCCAACAGTTTGGTTGAACCGTCTCGCGTGCAGTGATCCATTATGACCACAACGCGTTTGACGCCTGCAACCAGATCCATCGCACCACCCATGCCTTTAACCATTTTACCCGGGATC
>QIGP01000416.1 GCA_003228965.1 Gammaproteobacteria bacterium | reverse complement strand
CATAGACATTATGGGGTAACCACGAAAAACAATAACGCGAATATCTGGCACCCCTTGGTAGGATATTTTTTCAAACAACGGATCAAACAATACCCGGTACTCCACCATGAGCTTGTCTGGAAGACCACCCAGGCTGTACTGCCCACTCAACGTTGTAGAGGCGTGGTAGCGCGCCTCATCAAAACTCATGTTGGTCCCGTCGTGTCGACGTAACCCTTTCGGCGTTACCTTGCTCACAACCAAAATGCCGTCGCCGCCACTGCCGTGCGCCGGCTTCATCACAAACTGATCGTGTTTCGAGAGTATGTCTTGCAGTCGACCGACGTCGTACTGCGTTTCGACTACCGCGTAAAGTTCCGGCACAGCCATACCCGCTTCCTGGGCCAACGTCTTGGTCAATATTTTATTGTCAACAAGAGGATATAGCCTGCGCTCGTTATAGCGCATGATGCAATCGGCATTACGTTTGTTAATGCCAATAACGCCCGTCTTACGCAACTTACCGGGGCTTGCAAAGAACATCAGGTACTCATGACGATTTGGTCTCGGCCAGCGTTCTGAAGCGAATCAGTTCCGAGGCCCGGAAACCGGTGTAGCGACCCATTAGTAGACACAACGCCAACACCAGAAGCAACAGTTCGGGGAATGCGAATAGCAAATACTCAAGCTGGTCGATACTCATCACAAGATAGGCCGCCGTGGCAACAAGCAAACTTCCAAAACCTTCGGACATAGCTGCACCAGATCCGCGTTCTTCCCACACAATGGACATGCGCTCGATCACCATAGTGAGAATGACCATAGGAAACAGCGCCACCGACAAACCGGTCTCGAGGTCGAGCCTGTTGCTTAAAATACTAATCACGACAAACAGCAAGACAACAACCGTGAGGACCGCCGCAAGGCGTGGCACCAGTAGCAGGCGCAGCTTCTCGAAATAGAAACGGACGAGTAAGCCCAGTGCGACAACAAACGAGAACAGCAAAATTCCATACAGAAGCTGCGTTTCCCGAAAAGCCAACGCGACAAGGATGGGCGTAAACGTACCGAACGTCGGCACGCCAATGACGTTTCTCATTAGCACCATGACCAGCGCGCCAATGGGGATCATAAGCAGTACGCTGTAAACGGCTTGAGTTCGAATAGGCAAATTGAACAGTGAAAACTCAACGGCGTGAGAACCCATACTGGTGGCACGCTGTTCGGCAATCGCAATACTGTCAATCATTTCTTTACGCAGAAATATTTCAGTTTCGATGTTGCGTGCGCCGCTAACTGTCACAAGATCTTGATCACCGTAAAACCAGGTGAGGTGGCGTTCTCGCGAAAACTGTACGCCCGTTTGAACGTCGAACGAAAGCCATTTCTCGCCATTGTGTACCTCAAGCCAAGGTCTGATTGCGGTTACGTGCGGATCATCTCGCAGCTCAAATCCTTGT
The DNA here is from genome assembly GCA_003228965.1 of Gammaproteobacteria bacterium. Classification (GTDB taxonomy): domain Bacteria; phylum Pseudomonadota; class Gammaproteobacteria; order Steroidobacterales; family SZUA-146; genus SZUA-146. The sequence continues at coordinate 4,247 of QIGP01000416.1, read as the reverse complement.
GCTATTTGAGTTGGAATTCTGGCTCCTGCAAGCAAGGTCTGAGCGACTTTGGCTTTTTTGATCGCACTTGTGTTTGCGCCCAAAAAAAGCATAACGTTTTCTTCAGGCGTCGGGCTATTAATGTGTCGCAACATTTGAGAGGTAAATGACGCAATGTCGGCAGAGCGTTCTCGGGCATCGCTAACAAGTTCTTGAAGCGCGGTTGAATACGGCTCTTCGAGTTGTGGAACTTGCGGGAAACCCGGGGCCTCTCTTTCCCCTATCGAGTTGGCATTTTGAAATACGGATAGGCGGTAGTAAACGGCTTGTGGTCCGCGGGCGCGACGCAGCGACCAAAATGCAAGTCGTTCCTCTTCTTCGTACTCCTGCGTACTCAAACCAAAACCTCTGGAAACAAAGTTCTCGTTAAGCACACCAAGCCCGGGCAGATTCTTTGGAAGGCGCATTTGAGCCTTCACAGGACCACCCTGCCCCTTGAAACTCAGTCGCGCTTCGACCGTCCACACTTGCGAACTCTCATTTTGCTTAAGAGGCAAGCCCAGTTGAAACGCTTTGTATGAGAACAACCCCGCTCCAACTAGTGTGAGTAGCGTAGATAGTATGATGACTTGTTTACGAACAAACATAGCAACCATCTGACGACTGGCTAACTTGCGGACAAGTTACGGACTGTCGTTCAGAAGCGGCGCAAAACGCGTTCTGTGTACTCAAACTCGCCGACTCCTCGCCACTCGTTGCTCTGGTGGAAATACCTTTAGGTTTTTCATCGCCTGCCCGTTTCTTATCAAGCGCGGTATCTTCTTTTTTATCGATTGGGGTTTTATCGGCTGACAACTCTTTGTTTTGTGCAGAGGCGGTCGCAATATCGGAGCCTGGTTTTTCATTTGCCAAGGCCATTTCATCATCGCTCTCGGCGTCCTGATCAAATCTGGTTTTGCAGTCAGGTTCAGTCGTGTAGGTCGCCATAGGGTTGACCACGGCCAATCCTGAAAGCGCACTCCTTCCCAGTAACATGGGGTAGTCAAAAAACTCACGATCAGTCAACGTCACTTCGATAGTGCGTTCCGCGCTTCCCAAACACACGGTCATCAGCACGACGCGTCGACGCTGATGATTGCCGCTGTGTTTGCGTATTCTTACCGTCCTTATGTAGGGTCGGCGCAGCGATACCATCTTATCGCTTTCAGGGTTTTTGATAGAAAACCGCACGTAGCTCTGACCCTTGTATCTAACGCGACGAATATTGTGTGCGTCCAACGACGATGTGTCGGCACCGGTATCCAGTTTCGCGTCGAGCTTCCAGCGAAGTTCAGGGGAGAGAATGACATGTTCTATCCAGCCAAACGTGTGTGGCTTGAAAAGGTCCTCAGATTCCGAGGCGTCACCTTGCTCTTCGTTGCCCTGTTCAGCATTGGAAGTGGATGACGCGTTAGAAACAGGGTCGCCTGCTGCGCTAAAGGGTAGTGTCAGCAGTAACGCCAGCAGTAAGTAACTCAATCGGCTTGGCGTCCGGTGCACTCGGGGGGTTTGCATCGCAAAAGTATACCTAATGCTTGGTGACATAATCCGTAATATTTGAGGAATGAGACCCTCACGCTCTACTGTAGTTAGCACGGGCACACGGGTTGGTAGCAAAGGCACCAGTGATGGAACCAGAAGCCTTTTTAAGCTATTGATTACAATTGATTTAAATCTCAAACACATGTACTTTTCCAATCGACGGTGAGAGTGCAAAAAGCGTTAATCGATTGATCCCACGGCCTTTAGTTACAGCGGCAACAACCGGCAAGCATTCAAGCTCCCCGCCAGTGGCGAACCATAAGGTAGACAGATAGGTAAGGGGCGTGACCGTTTCGCCACACATATGGAATTGCAGGACTCGGCCTAACCCCATATACGAACCCTTTATCGTCTTTTCATCAGCCACCAGAGACACCGCTGACAGGGTCAGCATCTTGCCCGGGTGAGGTAGCCCCACGGTAACCGTAGTTCCACCTCGCGCCGACGATTCATAGGCTTGTAGTAGAACCTGCTCGCTACCGACCACTTCAATACAGTAGTCGGCACCACCACCGGTAACGTCGCGGATGGCTTCGACAGGATTGTCCTTCGCAGCATTAACCACGTGCGTTGCACCCACGTCTTTCGCAATGGCCAATTTGTCGTCGAGCACATCAATGGCGATAATGGGATACGCACCAGCGGCACGTGCGCCCATAACGGAACTCAAACCCACTCCGCCCATTCCAAATACGGCGCAGCTCGCACCGGGCTTGAGTTCTGCGGTATTAAGAATGGCACCAACACCGGTCATAACAGCGCAGCCAAACACCGCCGCAATTTCAAGAGAGAATTCGAAATCTATCTTCACAACCGACTGACGTGCAGCTACGGTGTACTCAGCAAACGCCGACACTCCGAGATGGTGATGCAAGTCTTCGCTTGCGTGACTGAAGTGCTTACGGCCTGATAGTAAAGTTCCATTGCCGTGCCTCCAAAATTGGATGATGCACGTAAGTGTGGCAGCCGCGCTTCGCAATGACTTCAATAAATTCGTCACGAAAACTTACCGGCGCATAGGTCAACGGAAGACTCAGCACTCCTTTTGCGGGCAAGATGCCCACGCAACAACGCCTGGGTAGTCGTCAATGATGAAATCGGCAATGCCCAAACTTGAAACAGCATCGACAATACCAAGAACGCCGTGGGCTTCACACGCCTGGCTAAACCCCTGAACGTCGTTTATATGACCGCTTCCTGTTTCCCAGTGCGCCATAACCGCCCACATCGGTTTGTTTTTCTTGAGCGCTGCAATGGCACACCGGCTTAAAGGTAAACAATGGCTCGGACAGATTGCACCTAAAGTCGCCGCGACAATACTCGGAACACTCGCACTCAAACTTACATTCACAACGGCTTAACCGCCCCCCTTTGTATTCGGTCAGAACACCATGCTACTGTGCAATCGGTCGGGGAAAATCTATCGCTTGAATAGAGGGTCCGACCGTAAGGCTTCGAAGAGGCAGGTCACCTGAAGTTAACCTGGAACCGATAGAACGCCTGTTACCTTGGTCAAGTTCACCCATTTCTCATTTTCAACAGGCGAGAATAAATGAACGTAAACTGATCAGACTCGCCTTTTCGCATTACCGCACTGAGGTGGACCCGTGCCCCTCAACGCCTAAAAATGAATTATGAGTAGACTTGACCCCTAGTCGCGCTGGTGTCTTGGCAGCTGGAACTGCATAATAAAAATAAGCTCTTACAAGTATCCATTATGTCCCAACACGTCATTTTTGCCGCCCCGTTTTTTATGGACGCTACCTTGCGTTTCCTGCGCGGTGCTCTGCAGCTACCGAATACCCGGCTAACCCTTGTTAGCCAGGACCCTGCCGAAAAACTGCCCGACGACATTCGTCACGGCTTGGCTGGCCACTGGCGTATTGATAACGGACTCGACCCACAGCAACTAGCAGACGCAGCTAGACAGCTACAGGCGCAACACGGCGAAGCAGTCGCCTACATTGCTGCACTGGAACAACTTCAGGTTCCGCTTGCGCAAGCGCGTGAAGTGCTTGGTATCGACGGACTCTCGATCGATGCTGCGATTAATTTCCGGGATAAGTCCCGAATGAAAGACGTGTTAAGGGCCAACGACATACCGTGTGCCCGCCACGCTCAGGTCGGTGACCGGGACAGCGCCGTGAAGTTTGTCAATAAAGTTGGCTTTCCGGTCGTAGCAAAACCCGCTGACGGTGCAGGCGGCAAAGCGACCTACCGACTTGATAACGGTGGCGACCTTGAAAAATGGCTGCACAAGCATCCACCCAACCCGCACTATCCTGCCCAGTTCGAAGAATTTGTGCGCGGCACGGAACATTCGTTTGATAGCGTCTTTATCAACGGCGAACCGGTCTGGCACTCCATTTCACGTTACCTGCCCTCACCTCTTGAAGTCATGGAGAGCGAATGGATCCAGTGGGTGGTCATGTTGCCGCGAGACATTTCAGGTACCGAATACGACTCTATTCGCGAAAAAGGCTATGCGGCGGTAAAAGCACTCGGTTTAGAAACAGGACTCAGTCACACGGAGTGGTTTCGTTTTGCCGACGGCAACATTGCCATCTCGGAAGTCGGTGCCCGGCCGCCAGGCGCCCAGATTTGTACTCTGCTTTCCTACGCACACGATTTTGACCTGTACAAAGCCTGGCCGCGACTCATGGCTAATCAGCAATTCGATATACCGG
>QIGP01000127.1 GCA_003228965.1 Gammaproteobacteria bacterium | reverse complement strand
CGAATGCCACTGAATACGTCAATGTTAAGGCCGGTTGCGGTGACCACTATGTCGGCATCAAGATGACGCCCCGACTTGAGTGCAATACCTTCGCGCGTAAATTGTCCAATGTGGTCGGTAACTACGCTCACGGAGCCGCTGTTAATCGCGTGGAACAGGTCACCGTCGAGTACAAGGCAAATACGTTGGTCCCACGGATTGTATTTGGGTAGAAAGTGTTTCTTCACATCGGCTTGAGCCACACCGCCCTCAGGTTCGCTACCGTTGTTTCGCAGTAGTTTTTTCACCTTTCTGAACAAGGCTTTCTTAACCGTACCTGGAAACGTGCGTGAGAACCAGAAAAGCACTATACCGCCTAAAAAGTTGCACCAGCGAACCAGCGCGTCGGCAATTTTTGTTGGCAGCAAGCGTTGAACAAGAGCTGCGCCTTTGTCGGTACCCGGGCGTGAAACTATGTAAGTCGGTGACCGTTGCAGGAGAGTGACGTGCGCAGCCTCTGTGCATTTGCTGGCCTGCCACAACCCAGGTGGTTACGCTTGGAATGTTCACAAACCCGAAGGATTCTGTCGCAAATAGCTGTTTTATCACTTTTGCCATTTCAAAAATACCTTAGTTTGCAGCGTTTCTAAACACCAGAATACGCTCCAAAACGTTATTTGCGACAGAGCCCCTTTTTGTACTTCTGTGTTGCTCCCTTGAAATGTTCGATAGAATAACCCGATAATAATTCCCACGATTTTCAAATTGAGTAAATTAATGTCGGATCATTCGCGCACGCGTGGTTACCTCCGCTACACACTTCCAGCGCTTTTAAGTTTGTTAGCGATAGGTTTGGCATTAGGTGAAGAGCCGTTTCGAGAAGCCTTGCGCTATGATCGTATTGAATTGACCAACGCTGACTACTGGCGTTGGCTGACAGGTCATTTGGTCCACGCAAGCTGGTCGCACGCGTGGCTCAACCTGGCAGGACTGTGGGTAGTCTGGTTCTTGTTCAAAGAGCGGCTTGCGGGCGGATTCGGATGGTGGATTATGTTGCTATCAATAATCACCATGGACGCCGGCTTTTGGTTTCGCGACACCGAGTTGGGCTGGTACGTGGGCTTGTCAGGTTTGTTGCACGGATTTTATACCGCTGCCGCACTGGATGAATATTGGCGCGGCGTTAGAGGCGGGGTCTGGCTGTTACTGGGTGTTATCGCCAAGCTTATATACGAGCAGGCCTTTGGCGCTTTGCCAACGACCGCAGAAGCGAGCGGCGGACCGGTGTGGGTTAACTCTCATTTATACGGTGCGCTCGGCGGCTTACTTGCCGCTGTGATATGGAATTGGCGCAAGCCATTTACGCCGGGCGCCTTGCTGCGTATATTTTCACGTTCTTAATCGATTAGTGAGTCACCAATGACCTATGCATTTGTTTTTCCAGGCCAGGGGTCGCAGGCCGTGGGCATGCTGGCTGAGATGGCCGAACATTCAAGTACTGTTCAAGCGACATTTAGTGAAGCTTCCGAAGTTCTCGGCTACGACCTGTGGGATTTGGTTAGCACCGGTTCGGCGGAAGATCTTGGTCAAACTGCGGTGACGCAGCCTGCTATTTTGACGGCAAGCGTCGCGTTGTGGCGCGTGTGGTGTGAACAGACCGAAAATGCCTTGCTGCCCGCGTATATGGCAGGCCACAGTCTCGGCGAATATAGCGCTCTGGTATGTGCTGGCGCGCTTGATTTTAAAGATGCGGTGGCGCTGGTAGAAACGCGCGGAAAGCTGATGCAAGAAGCGGTGCCCGAAGGCGAGGGCGCCATGTCCGTGGTGATTGGGCTTGACGACGACACGATTATTTCGGTGTGTGCGGCTGCCGCTCAAGACGGCGTTGTCGAGGCGGTTAATTTTAATGCGCCGGGGCAAGTTGTTATTGCCGGAGACGCGGCAGCGGTTGAGCGTGCCGGGGTTGCGGCCAAAGAAGCCGGTGCCCGTCGAGCGATGCCCTTGCCTGTCAGTGTGCCGGCCCACAGCTCTCTAATGCGCGCGGCTGCCGAACAGTTTGCGCTTAAACTTGAGGCAACAGACGTTCACCCGATGAACGCTGAAGTGTTCCAGAACGTGGGCATAGACAAGGTAGAAGATATTCGCGACGCGTTGGTCAAGCAGTTGTTTAGCAAGGTACCCTGGACTCAAATTGTGCAGAAACTTGCTGAACATGGGATTACTCATTTGGTCGAATGTGGTCCAGGTAAAGTGCTGTGCGGATTGGTCCGTCGTATTGACAAGTCTTTGGAGGCACTGACCATACACACCCCTGACACACTGCTGACAACTGTTGAAGCGGTGAGTGCAAGCGTTCAGGAATCGCCGTCGTGTGGTTCTGACGACGAAAACAGTTAGTACCCGGAGCCGCACGGTTTCATCCTTACATTAACTAAATCGCCTAATTAACTGATACGAGAGAACGCCATGCAGATTTCGTTGGATTCAAAAGTAGCCTTGGTCACTGGCGCCAGCCGTGGAATTGGCGCCGCTATCGCCGCTCGACTGGCTGAATGCGGGGCCTGTGTGGTTGGCACAGCAACCACCGAAAGCGGAGCAGAAGCGATCTCACAGCGTTTCGCCGACGCAGCATATGGCGCGCGTTGCCGGGGTGTGGCCTTGAATGTCACTGTGCCTGAGCAGGTTAATGACCTGATAAAGACACTGAATAGCGACAAGGCCGCTCCTGACATTTTAGTCAATAACGCCGGTATTACGCGCGATACGCTGCTGTTACGCATGCAAGAAGAGGCCTGGCAGGATGTTTTGGATACCAATCTCACGGCTATTTTTCGACTATCCAAAGCCTGTATGAGGGGCATGATGAAAGCTCGCTACGGCCGGATTATCAGTATCGGGTCAGTCGTTGGCACCATGGGCAACCCCGGTCAGGCCAACTACGCCGCCGCAAAAGCAGGTCTCATTGGCTTTAGCAAAGCCCTCGCCCAAGAGGTCGGAACACGCGGAATCACTGTAAATACTATAGCTCCGGGGTTCATCCAGACCGATATGACGGCCGCTTTGAGCGAGTCTCGACGTTTGGAGCTCGAAGGCAAGATTCCTTTGGGCCGACTTGGTCAGTGCGATGATATCGCCGCAGCGGTGGCCTTCCTGGCGTCTCCGCTGGCCGGCTACATAACCGGTGAAACCCTTCATATTAACGGCGGCATGCACATGGTTTGACGGTCGATTTACCATAGTGGCGTAGTTGGACAGATTCTCTTACACTAGCGTCGCGGCCAAGTGGCCGAATAACAAGGTTAACTCCGAGAGGAAATGGGTAATGAGTATAGAAACACGGGTCACCAAAATTGTGGCCGATCAGCTGGGTGTCAAAGAAGATACTGTTAAACCGGATTCGTCGTTTGTCGACGACTTGGGTGCTGATTCACTCGACACTGTTGAGTTGGTTATGGCACTTGAAGAGGAATTCGAATGCGAAATTCCTGACGAAGAGGCCGAAAAAATCACCAACGTGCAGCTGGCAATTGATTACATCAACAACCACCAGGATTGATGTAGCTCAAGCCCATTAATCTCAAATTAAATGGCGGCGAGCCAGGCGTTCTACGTCGATCTCGTCGCCATTTTTTATGGTGCAGTCAGGTTGGGTTTTACCGACCGACAAATTTAAACTACAGGTATCTCTTGTGTCTAAACGTCGCGTAGTAATTACTGGTATGGGTACTGTGTCACCGGTTGGCAATACCGTTGCTGATGCCTGGAACAATGTTGTTGAAGGGCGTAGTGGAATCGGACCGATAACCCGCTTTGATGCTAGCGAGTTTCCCACTCGAATTGGTGGCGAAGTTCGTGACTTTGAGCCGGCTGAATTTATTGATCCAAAACACGTACGTAAAACAGATCCATTTATTCACTACGGTGTGGCCGCTTCCAAACAGGCGTGGCAAGACTCCGGTTTGTCGATTGAGACGACAGATCCGACCCGTATCGGGGTAGCTGTTGGTGCCGGCATTGGCGGCATCAGTACGATTGAAGCGAATTACGAAAAGTACGCCAAGGCCGGATCGCCCAAACGTATTTCACCGTTTTTTATTCCCGGTAGCATCATCAACATGGCGTCTGGACAGGTCAGTATCGACCTTGGCTTAAGAGGGCCGAATTTCGCGATAGTGACGGCTTGTACAACAGCCACACACAATATCGGCTATGCCGCACGCACTGTGGTCTACGGCGACGCAGACGCGATGATTGCGGGCGGCGCTGAAATGGCCACCAGTCCGCTAGGTCTTGGCGGCTTTTGTTCTGCCAAAGCCATGACTACACGTAACGATGAACCTCAAAAAGCCAGTCGCCCCTGGGACGAACACCGCGACGGTTTCGTACTTGGTGACGGCGCTGGTGTGCTCGTTGTTGAAGAGCTTGAGCACGCGCGTGCTCGAGGTGCCAACATATATGCCGAGCTGATTGGCTTTGGCGCAAGTGGTGACGCATTCCATATTACGGCGCCTATTGAAGACGGTTCAGGCGCGGCTCTTTGTATGGACAATGCACTACGTGACGCCGCAATAGATCCATCGAAAGTTGACTATATTAACGCGCACGGTACATCAACTCCGCTTGGCGACCGTGCCGAAACGATGGCTATTAAGAGGTCATTTGGCGCCCATGCCGATGAGTTGGTGGTTAGTTCCACGAAATCTGTAACGGGTCATTTGCTGGGTGCTGCAGGTGGGGTAGAAGCTATTTATTCCATTCTAGCTTTGCGCGATCAGGTGGCTCCTCCTACCATTAATCTGGATAATCCGGGCGAAGGTTGCGATCTTGACTACGTGCCTCACGAGGCGCGTAAGGTTCGGCTTGATGTGGCACTTTCTAATTCGTTTGGTTTTGGCGGAACCAACGGCACATTGGTCTTTGCGCGTTTGAAATAGAGCGCTTCCTTTCAAGTTCACCGTTAAGTTTGTTCTGGCCTACCAAAGCCTGCTAGCCTCGATTGAGTGCGATGACTGCATCTTCCACTTCTAGTAACGCACCAGCAGCGACCGGTTTTAAGCCGCCGCCGCTACAGGTGCGCGAACTTGACTCTCACCCCGATTTTGTCGCCTTACATCGCCTGAACCCTGAGCGCTATCCTTTCATGCTTGAAAGCGCGGCACACGGAACTCCTCAGGGGCGCTTCGATATATTGTTTGCGTTTCCCCAGCAGGACATTGTGCTTGAGGCGCTCGCTGGGAGCCTCAGCGGTGCGCCCGATTTTCTCGATCAGTTAGATGAACAACTACTACCCGCGTCTGGTTCTTCAAACGCCGCCAGGCAAGAGTGTGAGTCGTCGGACAGTTTGCCTTTTCGGGGCGGCTGGTTTGTCTATTTGGGTTATGAACTGGCGGCTCAGGTTGAGCCTACGCTTTCACTGCCTATGCCTTGTGACCAGCCGGTGGCTTACGCGGTACGCATTCCTGTTGCCATTGTGCACTGTCACACTTCAAAACGGACGTGGATGCTGGCCGAAGACGATTTCGCTGAATGTTTGAGTACACTTGAAGATGACCTTCAGCTCATACACACTCGCGAAGTCACGCAAAGAGCGTTGCTTGAAAAACCGCTTCAGGACGATCCGCCTGAGGACTTTGTAGCCGCTGTGCTTATAGCCAAACAACACATCATAGACGGCGATATTTTCCAGGCCAATTTGTCGCGTGCGTGGCG
>QIGP01000419.1 GCA_003228965.1 Gammaproteobacteria bacterium | reverse complement strand
CCGCAGCTAGTGCGAGTTAAAGAAGACGCGCTTAAATTGGAAGAGAGCATGTTCGGCGACTCGCCACCCATCTTGTGTCGTGTGACCATGGCGAGTCAGTCGCCAATTATCCCCGACGTGGAAAAACTTGAGCAGCTTATTTGCGATGCACTTGCGATAACAAGCTAGCTTCGTCAGCAGCCGTTTTTGTCCGAAAGAGAGGCTACGAATGCGTCACGTTTACCAGTCGCCCCACAGCATCTGACATGCAGCCACCGCGACAATGCCGGCTGTCTCGCTGCGCAGAACGCGGGGTCCACAGGTCACCGATACGGCGCCTGAGTCGCGCAGAAAATTCAGTTCCTCTTGCGTAAAGCCACCCTCCGGTCCTATACAAATGGCAACCGAGGCGCCCTCCGGCGGCGTATATTTTTGCAGCGGCAACGGATCAGCCCACGGATCCAGTACTAACAGGATGGTATTGGATTCCAGGGTGCGAGCGACAGCGCCTTGAAGTGAGAGTGGTGACAGGACTTTTGGGATCAACACGCGGCCACTTTGTTCGCACGCTGAAACAGCAATTTTCTGCCAGTGATCTGTTCGTCTGTTTACTCTGTCTTGCGGTATTTTTATAATTGTGCGGTGCGTAAACACAGGGACTACCTCGTGCACTCCGAGCTCAGTCGCTTTTTGCACACAAAAGTCCATGCGTTCGCTGCGGACAACGCTTTGTATTAACGTAACACGAAGAGAGCTCTCGGAGTCCGTTGGCACTTTCTCGCTCGTGCGAAGTTCGACCCGCTTGCGCTCTACGGACATGACTTCTGCGCTGTATTGTGGGCCGCCGCCGTCAAAAAGCGTCACCTCTTCACCCACTCTTACGCGTAGAACGTGGCCGAGATAATGGGCCTGAGTGCCTTCCAATATTACGCTTGAGTTGGGTTCGAGCGTTGACAGGCAGTGAATGCGGTGTCGACTCATGGTGCAGGGCTGACAAAAACTGATTCGCGTGTGTTAGACATGTTAGAAGTGTGAACAGAACGTCAGGAAAGAGCAACTTCAGAGTTGCGGATCAGGCGTATTCAGAACTTGCGCAAGTCTGTGGTTTTGGTACAGTCCTGCAGGCAATGGCCACGAGCCCGTCCCGGACCTCAACGAATGCTGAACATTGATCGAGACAGCGGTTTACTTCGCGAAGCGACTTATCATGCGTCGCCGAATTGTGATGACAGACCGTCTGTGGTCGATCCAGAGCTACTCGTTGTGCACAGCATTAGTTTACCGCCCGGTGAATACGGTGCTGCTCACATTTGTGAGTTTTTTCAAAATAAGCTGGAAACTCGGAGACACGAGTACTTTGAACAGATCAAAGACCTGAAAGTATCCGCGCACGTACTGATCGGGCGCAATGGTGACCTGTTTCAATTTGTCCCGTTTCACCGTCGCGCCTGGCACGCCGGGGAATCCAGCTTCGAAGGCCGTGAAAAATGTAACGACTTTTCAATTGGCATAGAGCTTGAAGGCACGGATCACACACCTTTTCGAACCATTCAATATTGGAAGTTGGCTCAGCTGGTGGATGCCTTACGCGCAACGTATGTGTCGATGTCGGCTTGTCCCATTGTCGGCCATAGCGATATTGCTCCTGGACGTAAAATCGATCCAGGTACAGAGTTTGAATGGTCAAGGTTGCAGCGTTTGTTAGCCGCGCTCAATGGACAGCTTATTTAGGACCTGGCAGCCTCCTCCAACATCGAAACCTCGCCCAGAATGTGTGAGAGCTACCGATAGCATCCGACGCGTTGACCGATATTGGGTTTTTCCCTCTTTCGAAGCAGGTTCTTGTTTGTCTGGGGTCTGGTTTTAGCTATAGTGATCGTATGAAACTTATCGCACTGCTACTTGGACTGGTACTCGAGCGCTTCGTCACCAACTTGTTTGGGCTTAGTGAAATTCGCTGGCTCGACGGCTACTTTGATCGCGCCTTCAAGCTGATGGGTAGTGGCCGCGGTGTGCGCGCCTATGTTGTCGCCGTTCTTGCCATTGCTTTGTGCACATTACCCATCTTTGCCATAGCGTATTTTCTGCCGGGTAAATTTTTCGGTTCTTTCTATCTGGTTGCTTCCGTAGTCGTGCTGTTTGTTTCGCTGGGCCCACGCGATCTAAGCGCCGAAGTCGACGACTTTGCGGATGCCAGCGCTCGCGGTGACTCCGAGGCCATGCATAGAGTAGCCAAAGAACTGCTTGAGTTTGATCCGCCGGAGAAAAGCGACAAACTGGGTGGAGCGGTCGCATCGGCTGTGTTTGTCCAGTCTACCAATCGCACCTTTGGTGTGGTGTTGTGGTTTGTGCTTTTAGGACCTATTGGTGCATGGGTATTCCGCTTTACCGATTTGCTGCGTCGCCGCGCGTCTTTCGAAAGTGATCGGCAAGAGCACGATGGCAAAGAACCGGCGTCGTTCTTGCGCCCGGTGCAAAACTTGCACGGTCTGCTGGCGTGGTTGCCATCGCGATTAGCCGCTATGAGCTATGCACTGGCGGGCAGTTTCGAGCCTGCGACCACAGCGTGGAAAGCGTATTACACAGAATGCAGCGAAGACTTTTTCGACGTTAACGATGACGTAGTAGCAACCGCGGGTTGTGGTGCATTGGGCCGACAGGCGCGAGAAGATATGGCCGATAACCCAAGCGCAGGTGCCAAGTGTGCGATGAGTCTGGTAGAGCGTTCTACTATCGTTTGGCTGGTAGTCATCGCGTTACTGACTATTGCCGGGGCCGCAATCTAGCTTTCTGTTTGCTCTGGCCGTAGCTGGCCAAGCTCTCGAGCTTGATTAAATCACGGCTTTGTTACAGGCCTATACCCGATGGCTTTCGACCCATTGGTCGGTGGCACGTATTCAGTAGGGCTCACCATTTTCCTAGTTGAATAAGCGTAGTTTGGCGATACAGTCGTTTTTCCAATCAGCCATAACAGGACACAAGGAGGACACAAGGGACAGGCACACCATGGGCTGGACTGAGTGTGTGCCTGTCCATAGGCTTCACGAAGGTGGCCGTTCCTGCGCATCCTGCGCTCACGGCATTCGTGCGTCCCTGCACATCATTGCTTGTATCGAATACCCTGCGGTCATCAGCAAGATACTGAACCATCTGCAGGAGCAATCGCCACTGGATTCAGGGGTACTGATCCCCAATCCTCGCGCACCGCCACAAGTTAGCCTGTTCGGCTAATTCGACGGACTCTCCCTGCTTTACGCATGTTGCGACCAGAAACGGCTGAGACAGGATGTCGGCTGGTCTGAAAACAGCCATTGGCGGGACAACCGGCAATTGAGGGCCGAATTTCGAGGTAGATGCAGGGAAGATTCCGGGGATGCTCAGGATGCAAAGTAGGCTCAACAGTGTTTCAATCGCCGTGGGTGCGATGGAATAGGCTCTTTATTCGTCTTATACCCCGGTGGTCTGCCGGACAAGTTCATGGTCGAGTACCGGGTTTTGTTTGACCCCCTGTTCGAAAAGATATCGTACCAGGGTGTTCCGGATATTCGTGTAATTGTGTGTCGCGGCTATCCTGTTATGTCTATGGTGAGGTTGCCCACACGAGTCTCGGGCGGCAAAGCCAACCTTCACCAGGGTGCGATTGGCGTCGGCATCAACATTGCTACCGGAGTGGCCAACACGGCATCCATTGGCAATGACGTCATCGAGGAGCACCTCGATACGGGCCACCCGGTTTCAGGGGTCAAGATACCCGGGTGGAAGAGTATTCTTAAGCTTGCTTCCCGTTGCTATGAGATAACGGGTCTTGGCTATCTGGGTGTTGATATTGTTCTGGATAAAAATCGAGGCGCACTTATTCTGAAACTCAATACACGGCCTGGTCTTAATATTCAGATCGCCAATTCGACAGGATTAGGGCGGCTTATCGATGAAATTGAGCAACTTCAAGGTGACGATCCCGGAGTCGACGCACGGGTGGAAATTGCAAGGCAACGGTTTGGCCGATAGCCGGTACAGCCTGGAACTCGAAAGCGACTTTAAATACGCGACCCTTTGGTGCTTGCAAACATCTAGTGTGTAGCCGCCAGAAATAGACGAATAGCTGTTGGCTCACTACTTTAAATCTACCAGGAGACCAATCATGCTGGAGTTGAATAACGTGACACACGTGTACCCCAATGGAACAAAAGCCCTGGATGAAGTAACTCTCACCGTACCCAAAGGGATGTTTGGTCTTTTGGGGCCAAACGGGGCGGGTAAATCTACGCTGATGCGTACCGTAGCGACTTTGCAAACGCCTACGGAAGGCCAGATACAATTTGGTGATATCGACGTACTTCAAAACCCTCAGAGCCTCCGCGAACAGTTGGGATACCTCCCTCAGGATTTTGGGGTCTATCCGCGTGTCTCCGCGTACGACATGTTAGACCACATGGCTGTGCTAAAAGGCATAGCTTCGAAAGCGGACCGGAAAGTAACTGTTGAAACGCTGCTGAATCAAACTAATTTGTGGGATGTAAGAAAGAAAGCGATTGCAGGTTTTTCCGGCGGCATGCGTCAGCGATTTGGTATTGCCCAGGCGCTAATCGGTAATCCCAGACTCATCATAGTCGATGAGCCAACGGCTGGTCTCGACCCCGAAGAGCGTAATCGTTTTCTTAATTTGTTAGCCGAAATCGGCGAGAACGTAGTGATTATCCTGTCGACCCACATCGTCGACGACGTGTCAGACCTTTGCCCCAATATGGCCGTCATTGCCAACGGTCGTATTCAGCTTCAGGGTGAGCCTCGTGAACTCATCGCTCAAACCAAAGGAACCATTTGGTCGAAAGTCATCAAGCGCGGCGAGTTGGAACATTACCAGAAGAATCACGAAGTGATATCAACACGCTTGTTTGCAGGCTCTACCATTATCAACATACTCGCGACGGAAAATCCGGGCGACGATTTTTCGATGGCCGATGGTGGGCTCGAAAACGTGTACTTTTCGACGCTTATAAAAACACGACGACGGTCGTCAAATCAGTCGGCAGCGGCTTAAGCGGGAGAGCTAAAATGTTTGCAAAAATCGCAGCGTTTGAATTTCGCTATCAGCTAAAAAATCCGGTATTTTGGGTTGTAGTTACTCTTTTTTTCCTGCTCACATTCGGTTCCATAACGTCCGACAACCTTAGCATTGGAAGCAGCGGTAACGTGAATGCGAACAGCCCCGCTGCTCTTGCCGAAATCACCATCATCCTGACCATATTTTTTATGTTCGTCACTACCGCGTTTGTGGCAAACGTGATTGTGCGTGACGACGAAAGCGGTTTCGGGCCGATGGTCCGTTCTACTCAAGTGAGTAAATTCGACTACCTGATTGGTCGATTTACGGGCGCGTTTGGCATATCAGCTCTTGCGTTTCTTAGCGTACCGTTCGCAATTTGGCTAGGATCGCAAATGCCCTGGATCGATCCGGAAACGCTTGGGCCTAATCGCTTGAGCCACTACCTTTATGCCTATTTTATTCTGGCGCTTCCGGGCATCTTCTTAACGTCGGCTTTGTTTTTCGCGGTCGCCACCATGACCCGTTCAATGATGAGCAGTTACGTCGCTGTCGTGGTTTTTCTTGTGTTGTATCTGGTGTTTAGCGCGGCTACCGAATTTAATCCTGAGTGGCTACTGGCTGGCGCCTACCTGGAACCTTTTGGTGGAGCCGCCTATGGCTACCTTACGCGTTACTGGACAGCGACTGAGAGTAACAGTCTGATGGCGCCCATTGGTGGTGTGTTGCTAATCAATCGGCTGATCTGGTTTGTATTTTCGCTTGCGGTGCTGGCCTTTGCCTATTCCCGATTTACCTTTGCCGAGCGCGGACTTTCCAGGCGGGCTTTGAAAAAACAATTGGCGCTTACAAGTCTGCTCGCGAAGGAAAGTCCTGCGCTAGTGGAGCAATTACCTGAAGCGCAACACGCTGAGGCGGCGTGGGTTCGGCTGGTAACCCGGACTCGCTTTGAGATGCGTCAGGTGTTTAAGAGCCCGGCGTTCTTTGTGCTTATTTTGATTGGTCTGTTCAACGCGATCGCCGCGCTTTCGTTTAATACACAGCTTTATGGAACGTCGGGTTACCCACGCACGTTTATGGTTATCGGTACGCTTGAAGGTGCCTTCACCATCGTTCCTCTCATCATCGCCATTTTCTATGGCGGTGAACTCGTCTGGCGCGATCGCGATATGAACATGCACGAAATGGTCGATTCCAGTTCAATTCCGAACTGGGCGTTTATGGTGCCCAAAACGCTTGCAGTCGCCGGTGTCCTGTTTTCCTCGCTGGTCATTGCCGCGGTGGGTGCGTTGCTTGTTCAGCTTTTCGGTGGTTACACCGATTTTGAGCTTGGTAAATACCTGAACTGGTATGTTGTACCCACTACGGTTGAGATGTTTTCCTTGGCCATCTTGTCAGTATTTGTGCAGGCGCTCAGCCCTAACAAGTATATTGGTTGGGGCATCATGATGCTTTACTTGGTAGCCATCATTACGTTCAACGTTCTCGGTTACCAACATCCTCTATACCTGTTTGGGCGCGGCATAAGTGTGCCTCTGTCAGATATGAATGGCGCCTCTGTAGGTGCAACTGGAGCCTGGTGGTTAAGGCTCTACTGGGGGGCGTTCTCAATGGTGCTTGTGACCTTGGCTCATTTGCTGTGGCGTCGGGGTACTTCGGTCAGTGTTAAATCGCAGTTTAAACAGCTTCCCGGACGCCTGTCCGGGGGTACAGGTGCCATTATGGCGGCTGCGGTTTTAGTGTTTGTGGCCAGTGGAGCGTACATTTACAACAACATCAACCGAATTAATCCTTATCAAAACCGGCTGTATGGGGAAGAGCAACTCGCTGAGTACGAAAAGAAATACCTCGAGTACGAAAATATAAAGCAACCGTCGTTTACGTCAATTAATCTGACGGTCGATATCTACCCTGAAAAACAGCTGATGAACGCTGCGGGCACGCTTGATATTATCAACGATACTGGCGCGCCGGTTGAGGTGTTGCACGTACGCTTTCAGGACACCGTGGTGAAAATTGAGGACGTTAACATTCCTGACTCGACGCTTGAAATGAATGATGAAGACATGCGTTATCGTATTTATCGGTTGAATAATCCGATGCGAATCGACGAGACGAGAACGATCAGCTTTCGCTCATCGCGTGAACAAAGAGGGTTCAAGGCGCGAGAAAACGATACGCGCCTGGTGCGAAACGGTACGTTCCTGAATAATCTGGAATTCGCACTCAGTTTGGGCATGAGTCGTAACGGATTGCTGAGTGACCGGACTACTCGACGTAGATACGACCTTCCTCCTGAGTTACGTCCGGCAAAACTTGAAGACCAAAGCGCCAGAGAGCAAAACTATGTGGGAAATGTCGACTGGGTGATGTCTGATATAACGGTGAGCACGAGTGCGGACCAGACCCCCATTGCACCCGGTAGCCGCGTCTCGGATGAAGTAGAGGGCGACAGGAGAGTCGCGCGCTTTGTATCTAAAAGCCCGATACTGGCTTTCTTCTCGATACAATCCGCTCGCTATGCCAAAGCAGAGCGCTATTCGAACGGCATTAACATGGAGGTGTACTACCACCCTGAGCACGACTTCAACATTGACACTATGCTCGACGCTACGGAAAATTCGCTGGCGTATTTCAAGAAAAATTTTGGACCTTACCAGTTTGACTATGCACGCATCGTCGAGTTTCCAGGCTACGCTACGTTTGCTCAGGCGTTTGCAGGCACTATCCCGTATTCGGAACGTCTCGGCTTTATTGCCGACACGCGTGACGAAGAGGACATTGATTACGTAACTTACGTCACGGCACACGAGTTTGCACACCAGTATTGGGCACACCAGCTTATAGGAGCAAATCAGCAAGGTGGTACGTTACTGGTTGAAACTATGGCGCAGTATTCGGCCTTGATGGTTATGAAGAAGCTGTACGGTGAAGACAAAATTCGACGTTTTCTCAAATACGAGCTCGATCGCTATCTGACCGCTCGCGGCAGCGAAGCCATTGAAGAGCTGCCACTAAACCGCGTCGAAGATCAGGGTTACATTCACTACCGCAAAGGGGCAGTTGTCATGTATTTGCTACAGGACCGACTTGACGAGGACCGCGTTAACGGTATGTTGGCCAAGCTTTTGAATCGCTATCGCTTCAAGAGTCAGCCTTACGCTTCTTCTGTCGACTTGGTCGATGGTTTTAAGTCTCTGGCGCGCAACGATGAAGAACGGCAGTTGGTGGTAGATCTTCTTGAAAAAATTACGATCTACGACCTCAAGGCAGCAGGCGCGACTGTGCGTCAACTTGACAGTGGTCGATACGAGACTACGCTCAATATAGAAACTACGAAATTTTATGCGGACGGTGAAGGCAAAGAAACCGAAACCGATCTTGCGGATACGATGGATATTGGTTTGTTCAGCGCAAAACCCGGTATTGGCAGTTTTGACAAAGAGAACGTTATTCAATTTGAACGTCAACCGGTGACCAGTGGTGCCCAAAGCGTGCGCCTGATTTCCGATGTGAAGCCAGAGTTTGCAGGTATCGACCCCTACAACAAATATATCGACCGTAACAGCGACGACAACATAGTGGCTGTTGACTAAGTTTCAGTAAAAGCCTGGTTAGTCAGTTAAAGCATAAGGTGGCCGAGTAAGCAAGCCTACCGAAATAATAGATTTGTCTATTAATTTCATTGCCGCTGAATTTTGTTGTCACATAACGTCCGCAATAACCAGAATTTTGGAGCGGTGTTTGAGTTGTGCTAGGGTTTTCTAGCACAACTGGTCTACGATGCCCACTTAAGATTTAATTTTCTATGCTTACCTGCGCAATCTCTAAGATAAAGATTAATTAAATTTTGATAAGGTATACCTGCTTCTTCCGACATTTTTTTAAAATACCCAATAGTGTCTTCATCTAGGCGAATTGTAATTTGCTTCTTTACTTTATTAGCATAAGGATTTTTAATAGATTTTGAAAAATCATAATTTTTACGCATGACGATAGTCTCGGTATTGTTTAATTTC
>QIGP01000134.1 GCA_003228965.1 Gammaproteobacteria bacterium | reverse complement strand
ATTCGTCGCACCAGATTTCTTCGCCAACCTTGCCAACAACCACGGCCGTTTGGGGCCCTTGTACCATTGGTTTAGGGGTACTGCGGGCCGAGCGGAACGGTTGTTTGGCGTCCATGATGGCGAACGAAATACTGTAAGGGTCTTGCGCTCCTTTGCCGCCCGGAGAGTATTCATCTGATATCAGACGATGCGACGCGCTTAGTATTAAATATTCTTTGTTCTGATCGTCTCTTGGGTGTTGCTTAAGCGTAAACAAAGAGCCTGCCGCTAGCCCTCTGGCGTTACCGCCACACTGCGCACGCTCGTACTGGGCATGCAGTTCTTCGTTACGTACCTGCACGTACTGTGAGCCGTCAGGCTTTTCAACGTATTCGCCAGGGTAGTCGTATATTTCAAAGCCCGACAGCGCGTGATCGCGAGCGGTTTCCTTCTCGGCCATCAAATCACTGGTTGGGGCCTTGAAGTCGTAGTCATCAATCGCGTATTTACCAGGCTGGACCTGCTGAGCGACGTGCCAGTCATCTACGTGATCGCGTTCGCGACGTTGCTGCTCGACTTTTGGAAAATATGGGACTTCGGCGTAGTCAGCTACTGTGTCGTGAGCACTGTAGGAGTCGGAGAGAACCAGGGTGTGCTGCTTGTCTTTGTGCGTGAAGTAGTAGTAAATCCCTTCTTGTTCCATCAAGCGACTGACAAAATTAAAATCGGTTTCGCGGTACTGCACGCAGTACTCCCACGTGCGATAGCTTGCTTTAAGCTTGTCATCGAAATCTGAAAAACCGCGATCACGGAACACCTGTTTAATGATGTCGGGAACGGTCATTTCCTGGAAAATACGACAATCTGAGTTACGCGTTAAAAACCATAGCCAGGGTCTGGCAACTATTTCATAACGGGCGTAGCTGCTGGTCGAAGTCATTTGAGAGAACCGACTCACCAGGCCATTGAAGTACCGGGGATTGCCTCCGAAGACTTCAAAGTCTACGGTTACGGATTCGCCCAGAAGCCCATTGAGCGGCAAGTTGAAGTCTTCGCTTAGAGCGACAATGCGGATTTCAAATGGGCGACCCAGTTCTTCGCGTACATTCATCTGCTCAAGCAATAACACGTCCTTGCCAAGAGGCGTGCTGAGAGCCATTTTGCGTGTGTCTTGAGTCGGCATATTAGTTCAGGTGCCTCGATAGCCCAGTTAGATGCCAAGGTATCCAATCCATAACGCATCACTCCCTTAATAAACCCAACCAATGCAGTTGCATGCTAGCCCAATCAACTATAGCGTAAGAACTCGATGAACCCCAGATATTAAAGCGCGAATCAACTGTAAATTCCGTCATATCACCGAATTTATTCTTACCAAAGCTTGAAAGGACCTCCATGAGCGAATTCGAATTTTCATTTGGCTCGGCCAAACAGGGAACACCTGCTCGCAGGCGCAAAGGCGTGATGCGAATTTTGGTGATGGCTAATTATTGCGGAGCACAAAATCGCTCCGCTGCACTGAACGAACGCAAACCACTGCGTGTTGATATTGATAGTTTTTCTACCGTTATGAAACGCTTTGCACCCACTGCAGCGGTACAGCACGGTGACACCAATGAGCGCATTCGCGGTCATTCACTGGAAGATTTTGAACCGGACGCATTATTCACTCGCCTCGAATGTTTTGATGCACTGCGACAGTCTCGCAAGGACATCAAAGCAGGTAAAGTTTCCGACGAGTTCGCGCCGCAGCAAACCCCGAACAACGGCTCTGAAAGTAAAGAAAAACCTGACTCTGATGACGAAAGTATCGGAGATACGGTGAGTCGCCTGCTTGGCGACACCACGGCAACAACCAAAGCGAAACCCAAGAGCGGCCTGCTGGATTCGTTCATTGCCAAACTAAGCGAAGACGACGCAGCGCCTGACAGCTCAGGATCACAGTCGCACCTTGATGCCTGCGACGCCGCAATTAGCGAAGTAATGCGCGCGGTGTTACACGACGACTCCCTGAAATCGGTTGAAGCAATATGGCGCGGCCTTTACGACCTGATCAATTCAATTGAGTCCGACGAAGCCGTGGAAGTTTTTATCCTCGACGTGAGTCGTGACGAAATCGCTCAAGACCTTTTAACCGGGGACCGGCAAAACAGCGCTCTTGTCACCACACTGGTTGAACAGGGTGTAGGCAGTTTCGGCGGGCAGGCCTGGGACTACCTCGTTGGCGACTACCACTTTACGCCTAACGACGCAGAACTGATTGCGGGCCTGGGTGCTGTGGCACAGGCCGCTGGAGGAACGTGGCTTACCGATATCAACATCGACAGCCTGGATCAAGATGCTGAAGCGACGTGGACCGCTCTAAGAAACAGCCCATCTGCATCATCGATAGTTCTAACGACACCCCGTGTCTTAATGCGCCCGCCCTACGGAAAACAGTTCGACGCTCCAGATCTTTTTGGGTTCGAAGAATGCCAATCTGAACCAGACAATACTGAGCTGGTTTGGGGTAGCTCCGCACTGCTGGTAGCTACCTGTCTGGCCCAACAGGCCGAAGCGGGAGTTGCACGTGGTAATCTTTCCGATCAATCGATAGCTCAGAATCGCCCAATGTTCTCATTTGACAAAGACGGCACGAAAGCGCTACAAGCTGTAGCCGAGACTTTCTTGAGCGACAGTCAAGCCGAACAACTTCGCGAGCAGTGGGGTGTAATGCCGATTAGAGCAGAACGAAATGGCAATCGTTTGTTATTTCCAGCGCTGCAGAGTCTTGCAACGCGGTGAAGAAGGTCAGGCTTCAGGTTCGGGTGGTGCCGTTAATGCACTATCGTCAGCGCCCTCAGACGACTCGCCTAGGGCGGCGGATTCCGCAGGTTTTTCTGGTACACCTTCCCAAACCCACTTCAACGCGGCTTCTTCATCTTTTGAGTAGACGTAGTAGCCTTCCCATTCGCTGTCACTATTGATTATGACAGGTGTAGAGCCACCAAATTTCGACCGGCCCCAGGAGTGCATGGCGATCTCGTTGATCTTATGCTCGTCAACGTAGGCTTTCCATTTCTTTTCTTCTGACTTTTCAATACGAGTTCCTGAGTCGGCCGCTTTACGCAGCCGCTTGGTAAACTCGTAATAATCAACCGGAATGATACGCGCACGCGCCATAAAACTATCCTGCTTCCGGGCCAAAGGGCCACTAATTAGAAAATTTAAACACGTAAAGCACTCGTAAATCAAATAGATACGCTATTATTTTAACCGAAATTGGCCAACCAGGGTCATTTTTAAGAACTCGATCACATTAGGGCCTTTGCTGAGGCTTTGATATATTGCCGCGCAGGCATCACAGCGGAGGGAAGCGATGGATGAAGTTTTCGAATTTGGTAGGCGATTACAGTCTGACGGGCTCTATAGTGAGGCTGAAAAATGCTACCGGCGTTATCTGGAGGACAACCAGCAGTCTTTCAAAGCGCTGAACAATCTTGGTGTAGTTCTGGAGTGCCAGGAGCAACTCGCCGAGGCGATCAAGTGTTTTCGCGCAGCATCCGAGCTTGTTCCAGGTGATCCCATTCCGCGCTACAACCTTGGCCATGCGCTCTTTCGCCAGGAACGTTTTGACTCCGCGCAATCTATTTTTGAATCTTTGCTTGAATCAAATCCAGGTCATGGTTCAGCGACGTTAAATTTGGGTGTGATTCACTGGCGCAAAGGCAACCTGGCCGCCGCAGAATCATCTCTGGCGGCTGCCTGTAATATCGAGTCGGTATCCGCCTCAGCCAACCACAAGCTTGGACTGTTCTATTTCGAATTCGACCGTTTTGTAGAGGCTCGTTCAGCCCATCTTGCCGCCGCCGACATTGACGAATCACCGGAATATCACTTTCACGCCGCGCTATGTGATAGTACACTGAAAGACTTTAAACAAGCTGCAGAACGATTTGCGCATGTAATTGAACTGAACCCGGCTTCACGTATTGCGCATGAACATCGTGTTCGTGCACTTCTGGCGGATGGTCAGGATGACGCACTACAACAGGCCTTTGAAATGTGGGACGAGGCCATTCCACTAGATCCCATTTGCGAGCACATGCTTGCCGCCTATCGAAACGACACTTCCATATCGCGCTGTAGCCAGGAGTATGTTCGGCAGACCTTTTCCGGTTTCGCGAGTGACTTCAATGAAACGCTTAAGCGCCTGGACTATCAAGCACCACAAAGCGTCGTAAACGCGCTGTTGAACTCCGTCGAAGATGGCTACCAATTCAATCATGTGCTGGATGCAGGGTGCGGCACGGGCCTGTGTGGTCCCTATATGAAGCCACACACCAAATTACTTACCGGAGTTGATCTTGCAGGACCCATGCTCAATGAAGCACGGCCGCTAAACGTTTACGACCACCTTATCGAGTCCGACCTGATCAACTACTTGCACGACAACGTAGAATTGTTTGACGCCATAATTTCTGCAGATACGTTTAACTACTTTGGCGCACTTGATGACCTGCTGCATCAATGCTCATCCGCGCTGACTCCAGACGGTCTGCTTGCTTTCACACTGGAACAATCTGGCGAAGACGCTGACAACTATAACTTAATGCCTCACGGCCGTTTTCAACATGCTCGCCGCTATGTGGAAAATACAGTGGCAAACAGCGGATTTACTCTTGTTTCGTTTGATACGTTTGTCCTGCGCAAGGAAAGCGATGAAAACGTAATTGGATGGATCATACAAGCACGGAAATCCTAGACTATGCATCATTCAATTTGGGTTGAACACGACGGTAGCTGGACGTGGTCTATTGAAGAAGGCAAAGCCTTCGAAGATGGCCACAAGGTACTTGCACGAGACGACGGCTTTCCAACGCGAGGCGACGCCAAAGAGGATATGCAAAAAGCCTGGTCGAAGCTGATCGAACAAGGCAAAAAACCTGGCCGGCCCGGGCAAAGAAAAAAGACCACCATCAAAAGCGCCGCACCCACCAAAACAGCACCCACCGTTA
Organism: Gammaproteobacteria bacterium; assembly: GCA_003228965.1. Lineage (GTDB taxonomy): Bacteria > Pseudomonadota > Gammaproteobacteria > Steroidobacterales > SZUA-146 > SZUA-146. The sequence goes on along the minus strand of QIGP01000134.1, from coordinate 757 downwards.
CCCAGAGTGAAAAAACGAAGCTCGTTTCACCGACACTGCCGGAATGGGCGGTAATTGTTAAAGGCGCAATTGTTGCTCTGTTCGCAAGCAAAGCGACAGCGCAACAATTTGCCAAAGACCAGTACGGCACGTCGTACTCGCTTAAGAAAATCGGCTTTGGAGCGGTCATCAAGTTACCGCAATAGCCTACCGAAAGCACCAACTCGGGCGGTGCAACGCCTGAACTCAATCTTGTGAATTCTCCGTGAATCAATTCCCACTTACCGCATGATGCGATACGTCCAGGATTGTCGCCTATATAAGTAGCGACTCGTTACATTAACTGCGCGTTCAATTCCAATTGAGCAATAAGGGACTGATATGAATTTTCTCTGAGGCAAACAAATGATTGTTTACGACCCAGGTATAAACCACGGTCGATGGGAAGGCCCTGTCGATGTCTATGAGGGAAATACCATTAGCACGCACCAGGCGTACAATCCCTTCCGTGTCGCTCGCCGCTTTGACTTGGAGGAAGTGATATTCCCATAGCGTCAGAAGGGGTCAGAACAGAATGGCACTAAGTTTAAGCTTGTGTAAGAACCACTCCCCGTCATTGCAAACCCGCGCAGCGGGTGCGGCAATCTCCGTCCGGTTTCTACGGATTTAATCAGTTAGGCCGCAGCGTTAAGAGATTGCCGCGCCCTTCGGGCTCGCAATGACGTAGCTCTTTAGTGCTCGCAATGACGCAACCCCTTACCCGTCATTGAACCCCCGC
>QIGP01000122.1 GCA_003228965.1 Gammaproteobacteria bacterium | reverse complement strand
TGTCTTGCTCTGGAATTCGATGGGCCTGTCTATGCATTGCTGCCAGGAAGTCGTGGCAATGAAGTGAGTACGCTTGCACCTCTCATGCTGGAAGCGGCGCGACTGATTGCACAAAAGACGCCTGACGCCGGTTTCCTGGTGGCGCTGGCGGGCCATGCCGCGGCGAGCGCATGGCAAGCAGCAATAGCTGCAAATCCCGCCGCGCCAAAGGTCGATGTGTGCGATGCCGATGCGGCCAAAGTCATTGCAGCGTCCGACGTCGCCATTTTGGCATCGGGGACCGTTGCGCTGGAAGCCTTGCTGGTGGGCCGACCTATGGTCATGACCTATCAATTGTCGGCGCTGACCTATTGGGTAGTAAATCGCTTTAAGCTGATGCATGTAGAGTATTTTTCTCTACCCAATCTACTCACCGATTCGATGAATCTTGGCGTGTTTGTACCGGAGCTCGTGCAAGATGACGCCAAGCCTGACAAAATTGCGGCGGCGGCTCTAGAGCAGTATGAGCAACGCCACGATCCAGCACGCCGCGCAGCGTTCCAGCAGGTGCAAGAAGTACTTGCCGTAGACGCCAATGAACGTGCAGCGGATGCCTTGCTTAACAGCCTGCCGGCCTTTGGCCAGCCAAACTCCTGATCCGGGAAGTAGTTTTGACCAATTTAGAAGCACAGAGACTGATACATACGGCGGGTGTCGACGAAGCGGGCCGTGGTCCATTGGCGGGACCCGTGGTTGCCGCTGCCGTCATATTGTCGCCAACAGACGTCATAGAAGGCATTGATGACTCCAAGAAATTAACAGCGAAAACTCGAGAGCAACTTGCCGTTGAAATTAAAGCCCGGGCGTTGTGCTGGAGTATTGCAAGTTCCGATCCCGAAGAAATCGACAGGTTGAATATCTTGCACGCCACCATGGCCGCGATGTCACGAGCGCTGGACGGGCTTGGCGTGCGACCGCAGCACGCTCTGATAGATGGCAACCGTTGCCCCGACTCTCTGGTTAAGCCGCTCCCGATGACGGCTGTAGTAGGTGGAGACCGACTGCACGCATGTATTAGTGCGGCGTCTATTTTAGCGAAAGTCCATCGGGATCAGCAAATGATTGAGCTGGATACACACTTTCCACAGTACGGCTTCGCAAAGCATAAAGGGTATCCGACGGCGCAACACAGGCAGGCGTTGGCCCAACACGGACCCATTTCACATCACCGCAACAGCTTTCGCCCCGTTCGAGAGGCGCGCGACAGGGCGGAACAACAAGCCGCTAGTCTTGCAGCCGACGAAGCGAGAGAGCTTGCACATTCCGACCCCGTTGGAAGGCTGCGCCCGCAATGATTGATTTCGTCCATCTGCGAGTGCACAGCGAATATTCGCTGGTCGACAGCGTAGTACGCATCAAGCCTCTCATGAAGGCATTGACCGAGCGCGATATGCCTGCTGTGGCAATCACCGACGAAAGCAATCTTTTTGCCATGGTCAAAGCCTACAGGGCGGCGGCCAATGCAGGCATTAAACTTATCCTTGGCGTGGATCTTTGGGTAGTTGACAGTCACGAAGACACCCAGGTCAACCGAATTACATTGCTGTGTCAAAACGTCGGCGGTTACACACGCTTGTCGGAACTGGTTTCGCTTGGCTACACAGAAGGCCAGTTTCGCGGTAAGCCGCGCATTCACCGTGATTGGCTGACTCCGGTGTCCTGCAAAGGACTCATAGCCTTGTCAGGTGGCTATCAGGGCGAGCTTGCCCACCACGTTAATGCTCCCGACGACTTTGAGCGCGTGGCTGCACACTACAAAACACTTTTCCCCGATTGCTTCTACATAGAGGTCAGCCGAACCGGCGCACCTGGCGAAGAAGACTATCTGCATGAAGTAGTTCCACTGGCCTCAGTACACGGCCTCCCGTTAGTAGCGACCAATAGCGTACGTTTCATCGACAGTGACGACTTTGGTGCCCATGAAGCGCGTGTGTGCATTCACGAGGGCTACACGCTCGATGATGAGCGTCGACCCCGCAACACAACCGAAGAACAATATTTGCGCACGCCGCAAGAAATGGCAGTGCTGTTCAATGATTTGCCTGAAGCATTGCAAAACACGATTGAAATTGCTCGGCGTTGCAATCTTGAGCTCGTTCTTGGCAAGAGCGTACTGCCTGATTTTCCCGTGCCCGACGGGGAAACTATCGAGTCGCATTTACGTAACGAATCCTTGACAGGGGTTAAAAATCGCGTCGGCGATCATCCGACTCTTTCATTAACCGAGTATCACGAACGACTCGACATTGAGCTTGGGGTCATCAACACCATGGGGTTCCCGGGATACTTCCTGATTGTGGCGGACATTACTCGCTGGTCACGCGAAAACGGAGTGCCGGTGGGGCCCGGTCGTGGCTCGGGTGCGGGTTCACTCGTCGCCTATTGTCTCGGCATTACCGACCTTGACCCGCTGGAACACGATTTGCTGTTCGAACGTTTTCTGAACCCCGAACGCGTGTCCATGCCCGACTTTGATATCGACTTTTGTATGGACGGCCGCGACCGGGTTATCGACTACGTCGCGAACCGTTACGGCCGCGATCGCGTAGCGCAAATTATTACTTACGGCACCATGGCAGCGCGAGCTGTAGTTCGTGACGTCGGTCGCGTGCTTGGTCACGGTTACGGCTTTGTTGACCGGATTGCCAAACTAATTCCGTTTGAGATTGGCATGACGCTCGACGCAGCACTCACTCAGGATGCAGAGCTTAAAAGCCTGTATGCCGACGACAGCGAGGTCAACACGCTGATTGATTTGGCCCGCCGTCTCGAGGGCCTTGCGCGTAACGCCGGTAAGCACGCGGGTGGCGTGGTCATAGCACCGTCAAAACTCACCGATTTTACGCCGCTGTACTGTGAGGAGGGTGGTGCCAACGTTGTTACGCAGCTGGATAAAGACGACGTAGAGGCCGCCGGGCTGGTTAAGTTCGATTTTCTTGGATTGCGTACGTTAACCATTCTGGACTGGGCGACCAAAACGATAAATCGACTGCGCCAAAAAAGCGCTGAAAAGCCGCTCGACATGAACACCATCCCGATGGACGATCCGGCAACGTTCGACCTGCTGAAACGCTGCGCCACTACCGCGGTTTTTCAGCTCGAATCGCCTGGTATGAAAGACCTGATCAAACGGCTGCAACCCGACCGCTTTGATGACATTGTGGCTCTGGTGGCCCTGTTTCGTCCTGGGCCGCTGCAATCAGGAATGGTCGACGACTTCATCAAACGTAAACATGGTGAAGAGGAAGTCGTATTCCCGCACCCCAAGCTACAAACTATTCTTGAGCCCACTTACGGCGTGATTTTGTACCAGGAGCAAGTCATGCAAATTGCTCAGGTGCTGGCTAACTATTCGTTGGGCGGTGCCGATATTCTGCGTCGCGCAATGGGTAAAAAGAAGCCCGAAGAAATGGCCAAACAGCGCGAGGTGTTCACGAGCGGTTCGGTTGAGCAGGGCGTCGAGTTCAATGTGGCGACCTACATTTTCGATTTGATGGAAAAGTTTGCGGGCTACGGTTTTAACAAGTCGCACTCGGCGGCCTACGCGTTGTTGTCGTACCAGACAGCGTGGCAAAAAGCGCACTATCCTGCCGCATTTATGGCGGCCGTAATGTCTTCAGACCTGGACAATACGGATAAAATCTTAACCTTGATTGAAGACAGCCGCGATATGCAGCTCGACGTGCTGGTGCCCAATATTAATCAGGGTGACTATCAGTTCACGGTGGCCGGCGGCAATCGTATTCACTACGGACTCGGCGGGCTAAAAGGCGTCGGCAAAGCGGCTGTGATGTCTATGCTTAATGCGCGCGAGTCGGGCGGGCCATTTACTTCGCTTGACGATTTGTGTTTGCGCATTGACCTTTCAAGCGCCAACAAACGCGTGCTTGAGGCGCTTGTTAAAGCGGGTGCCCTGGACACCATTGGAGAAAACCGCGCCACGCTGCTGGCGAATTTACCCGGAGCACTTAAAGCGGCGGAACAGGCAGCGCAGGCGGCGGCGGCCGGGCAGAATGATCTGTTTGGTGACATGTCGTCCAGTACGGTTACATCGGACGTTTCAAGGCGCACCTTTGTGGTACCGGAAATGGTGGAGCGCGAACGACTCATTGCCGAAAAAGAAGCGCTAGGTCTGTGGCTAACAGGACATCCGGTAGACGTCTATCGCGTCGAGCTTGACGCGCTTGTTGGCGGAGACCTTGTCCAGATATTGGGCCCGCCCAAACCATCCAGTGGAGGTCAGTACGGCGCGGCCAGGAAGAACATTCTCGTTGGCGGTCTGGTGGGTGACTTCCGCAAGCGCGGTAACCGCGTAAGCTTCAAGCTCGAAGATCATTCAACCCGGTTGGAAGTGGTGTTGTTTGAAGACGTGTTCGAGCGCTATCGCCACTTGCTGGAGGCCGATAAGGTCGTATTGGTTGAAGGCGGGCTTCGCTATGACGATTTTTTGAACGACTGGAGTCTCAGAGCAACCCGGGTGCAGGAGCTCAACGCCGCACGGCAGCTTTACGCCACCCACCTGGTGGTTCTATGGAATCATTCCAGCGCAAACGACAAGCCTGAGTTCGTCAATACGCTACGCACAGCACTCACCGACGCCAATGACGGCGGCTGCCACGTGAGCGTTGAGTACCGCGGGGCTAAAGCAACGGCAAGGCTTTCCCTGGGCGACCGGTGGCGGGTTAAACCCACAACGGACCTGATCGAGCAATTGGTCGGCCTGGTCGGAGAAAACGGTGTCAAAATTGTTTACCCGCCGGGAGTTGCAAAATCGGGCGGCTTCGGTAATGGTTCATCTTCTTATCGTTCTCACTAGAACCTGAGCATCAGTGGCCTGACTTATGAACCTGAAATTCTTAGATTTCGAGCAACCTATTGCTGAGCTTGAAGCCAAAATTGATGAGCTGCGTTTCGTCATTGACGATCCCGCCGTTGATATTGGCGAAGAGATCTCTCGGCTACAAGATAAAAGCAACACGCTAACCGGATCCATTTTTTCCAAATTGTCTCCGTGGCAAATCACCATGCTCGCCCGTCATCCGCAGCGTCCTTACATGCTTGACTATGTGGACTCGCTGTTCACCGATTTTCAAAAACTGCATGGCGATCGTAGCTACTCCGACGATCCCGCTATTGTGGGTGGGCTTGCCAATTTTGAAGGGCGGCCCGTGATGATCATAGGCCATCAAAAAGGCCGTGAGACCAAGGAGAAGGTTCGCTGTAATTTCGGCATGCCTCGTCCTGAGGGGTATCGCAAAGCGCTGCGCCTCATGCGCATGGCAGAGAAGTTCAAGCTTCCCATTTTTACTTTTATCGACACCCCGGGCGCCTATCCCGGCGTGGGCGCTGAAGAGCGCGGGCAAAGTGAGGCTATCGCGCAAAATCTTAAAGCTATGGCTACACTAAATACGCCCATTATCTGTACCGTGGTCGGAGAAGGCGGGTCTGGCGGTGCGTTGGCCGTTGGCATCGGTGATCGCGTGTTTATGCTCGGTTACTCGGTGTACTCGGTCATTAGCCCTGAGGGCTGCGCTTCGATTCTTTGGAAAAGTGCCGAAAAAGCCGAAACGGCTGCCGATGCGCTCGGCCTGACTGCCGACAAAATTATGCAACACGGGCTGATCGACGGGATCATTCAAGAGCCTTTGGGTGGCGCACATCGTGACCCTGCTGCAATGGCGCAGAGCATTAAAAACAAACTCTCCGAAGC
>QIGP01000297.1 GCA_003228965.1 Gammaproteobacteria bacterium | reverse complement strand
ACACTCATCAATGTAGCACTGGCGCAAACGGGTGGTCGCCGTCAAAAAGCGGCCGAATTGCTGGGGTGGGGACGCAATACGCTAACCCGTAAAATCAAAGATTTGGGTATTAAATAGCGCACATTTGCAAAACGTGTCCTGGTGAGTGATAAATTCGAAAAACAATCCCGTTTTATGTTGGTACGACTTGGGTAGTTACCTGGTTCGCTATGGTAATTCGTCACAATTTTGCCACTGACATGTGTGGCAAGCAGCCAACATCAGGGTTTCCCTATCTATTGTTGCGTTTCAGCGTACTTAACATATTGCGTTTAAACTTAAGGTGTTAGCGTGCATTAAGAGTTAGAACAGATTTACTTGCCCGTTTATAAACACGTTCTTTCTCCCGGTTTTCACTGGCTTTTTGCAAGCGAGAACCGGGTCACGGATTGATTTGGGCTCCACTGGTACTTTTTCCCGTCTAAAGAAGGAAGTCTGGAGCAAATCGTGTCAAAAGTATGGATCGCCATAATTACCTCGGCCTTTGCGGTCGTCGTACTGGCAGCCCTAATTCACAGTTCGAAGTCAGTTGATGTAAACGACTACAACAACCACTACCAAACAATCAGTCTGATTGACCAAAGTGCGGCTAACTACGAGAGCCTGCTCGATCAGCTATCGGCTGCTCGTCGAGATGGCCGACCCACCGGTACTGGCGTGGCTTTGATGCGTAGTCGCCTGAATGCGAACAGAGAGGCTATTGTTTCTTCGACCGTAAGTACAGACGTCGCCAAAGCCTTGTTTGAAAACCAGCTTAAGAAAGTTGTCGAATTATCGAACGATGTTGAAACCCAGCAAAACTCGATTGGTAGCGCACTTAAACTTATCCGCGATTACGGACCCAACGAAGTGCAAAAACTGAATGCGGCTGGTTACGCGGTCGAATCGCGTTCGGTCTACAAGCTACTGCTGAAAACACTGACCTACGGAACACCTGGCTCCTCTTCGAACGTTACTGAAATCGACGCGATGCTCGAAGGCCTGAAGAACAACAGCGACTTGCTCAGTAGCTCTATGGTTAGCATGGTCGATGCAATTGAACGAGTACGCTGGGGTCGCGACACCGTTGAGACCGTCTGGAGTGAGCTGCAAGCCGTACCTTTTGCCGGTACTGCCATTACGCTGCGTAACACCATCAACTCTGAACACGCCCAGCGCACACTCAAAGTACAAAATTCTCAAACACTGCTGAATATTTTCAGTGTCCTTTTGTTTGGTGGCCTGGGCTTGTTAGGCTTCAGACTGCAAAACAGCTACAGCGAAATAAACGACGTTAACGATGAGCTTAAAGACGTCAACCTAAGCCTGGAAGCCCGTGTTGAAAAACGTACCAAAGATCTGGAAAAAGCGTTCGACGAACTGAAAGAGTCTCAGGTTCAGCTGGTGCAGGCAGAAAAAATGTCTTCACTTGGTCAGCTTGTGGCTGGCATTAGCCACGAAATTAATACGCCGCTTCTGTACCTGCAAAGTAATCAGACGCTGATTAAAGAAACGCTAAACCGCGTGGGCAAATTTATTCAGCTGTGTCACGACAAGCTGGTACCCCGGGCAAGCCCGGCCGAAGACAAAGAAGTTATTCGTAAACGCTACGTTAAAGGTTTGCAGCAGCTTAAGACGGTTTTGATTAGAGAAGAAATTAAAGTCGATCTTGAAGAACTTGTCGACCTTACTAACGACAACATTGAAGGCCTTGAAGAACTCACTATCCTGGCGCAAGGACTGAAAGACTTTAGTCGCCTGGACAGAGCCCCCGTTGACTCGTTCAATGTGAACGACGGAGTTAAACGTACTTTGGTGATTGCAAAGAACGTATTGAAGTCGAAAGTGAATGTTATTCAGCACCTGAACGAAGTGCCGTCGGTGTCTTGTTCGCCCTCGCAAATTAACCAGATTTTTCTGAATTTGATCAACAACGCTGCTCAATCCATGGACGAGGGTGGCGACATTACCATTACAACTTCGTCGGACAACGGCTTTGTTTCCGTTGCTGTTGCGGACAACGGCTGTGGTATTCCAGACGAAATCATGTCGAAGATTCGCGATCCGTTTTTCACCACCAAAGAAGTGGGAACGGGTACCGGTCTTGGGCTATCAATTTGTGAAGAAATTTTGCGCTCCCACAACGGACGGCTGGACATTGAGTCAGAAGTCGGCGTGGGTTCAACTTTCACTATCTTGTTGCCGCACAAAGTGGTTGTTAAAGATAATGACAGCGCGTCGGGGGTGGGGGACAACGATATGTTTGACACGAGCGAAACGTTCGACGATCAGGTTGACTTTAAAGCCGTAGGTGAAGAATTAAAAGCAGGCGTAGTGGACTTTGCCTTAGTTAGCTAGAGATAACGGATATTATGAGCGTAGCAGAAGCAACCCGAAAACCCGCAGCAAAGACCGGGAAACCCAGCGTGCTGTTTGTGGACGACGAAAAACGAGTGCTGAACAGCATGCGCGCGATGTTTCGTCGCGACTACAACCTGTTCTTGACAACGCGTGGGGACGAGGCATTAAAGATCATCGATGAAAATGACATCGATGTTGTCGTTGCTGACCAGCGCATGCCCATCATGACAGGTGTTGAAGTGCTTACCGCCGTAAAGAGATCATCGCCCGACACTGTACGAATTTTACTTACAGGCTACGCCGACCTTGAGGCCATAGAAGGCGCCATGAACGACGGCGAAGTCTTTCGCTTTCTCAGCAAGCCGTGCGCGGCCGAAGAGCTTCGCGGCACCATTAAACTTGCTACAGAAATAGCCATAGAAACCAGCGGGGCTGTCAGCGTCGATCCAGATGATGACAGTTTTCTCGACGCGATTGCAGCAAGCGGCGTAGACACGAGCGTAGCCGGATTACCCGACGGTGAAGTAGATATTGATTCGACCATCGATTTTTCAAGCACGATGGTTCTGAACGACGACCCGGATTTTGAGGCGAAGCAAGCCAAAGCGCATGCCGAAGCTGCGAAAGCCGAGTCCAGGCGGTCATCGGATCCGGTTCTTGCCAATTCAGCAGCCATGTTGCTAGGCGATGACGCAGAAGAAACCGAAGCGCTGGCCGAAGATGAGGCGACTGCCTTTGATGCGACTGCGATTCTCGATGATGCCGAATCTGATTTGATCAAAACTGTGCGGCCATCTGACGTTGAACATGCGTCGACTGCTGTATTGCCGAAAGAGTTTCAGGGTGAGAAGGGCGTCGAAATTGTCTTGAGTGGTGACTCTCATGAAGTGGTCGGTTCGAGTTCTCCAGCCGATTTTGGTGGTACTACGGCCGTGCTCGATGTGGCCGCGACGTTAGAAGCCCCTGAACAAGTAAAAAAAATCGAAACCAACCCGGTCAAACTGGTCGGCACCGGTAAATACAAAGTATCAGTCATTGTATTTACGTCCGATGAGCAGTTTGCCAAGAGCATAGGTCGGGCGCTACAAGACTATTTCTATACATTCCAGGCGAGCAACATTGCTCGACTGATGCACGGCATCCAAAAAATTGCACCTGCCGTACTCATTACCGACGTTAGCGAAGACCCAGAAGTTATTGAACAGCTTGCCGCACAGCTTAAACAGAAAGTGCCCGAGATGGTGACAATGGTGGCTAGTCAACATCGCGATGCTGAACTGATGGTTCGTCTAATCAACCACGGTCAGGTATTTCGTATGATCGACAAGCCGATGAGTTCAACGGCGTGTAAACGTCACGTTCGCGAAGCGATAAAAAAACACCTTCAACTGAGAGACAACCCGGACATGGTTACACGTCACCAGGTTGTAAAAACGAAAGACAGCAGTAAGTTACCGGCTTCAATTGGTCGGTTAATAAATGGCCTGGGCCGCGTACGCGGACTGTGGTCACGTAAAACGCCTTAAAATTCAAAGGTAAGGAAGTATAATGCCAAACAGCAGAGATTCATCAGTCCAGGTTGCCGTGATTGTCGCAGGCTTGCTAGCTGTGGTCGGTGGCGCGTGGGTGTTCCTGAACAGCACAAGCGACGAAGTGATTGAAAACACGCAAGTCGCTACTACTGCGCCAGGTTCAGCACCAACAAATAGTTTGACTCGCGAACCTGAGACAATCCCTGTTGATACGGCGCTGCAAATGGCCGAAATGGCGTTTCAGTCTGGACAGCTCACCGGTGACCAAGAGGGAGCAGCCGTCGATTTCTATCGCCAGGTGCTGCAACAGGAACCGGAAAACGCTCGCGCGAAAGCGGGTATGCAGCTTATCTCCATTCAGCTTGTCGACGAAGCCGAAGAGATGATGGGTAAGGGTGACTACGATCAGGTAGTACAACGTATTAAGGCGCTAAATAAAATTGAAGCTGGTTCAGACGCCGTACTCGGCTTGCAACAGCGACTGATCGAAAAGTCAGACGCTATGTTTGCTGTGATGGACCAGTCGATAGCGAACGGAGAGCTTGATAAAGCTGAGAGCATTGCCAAAAGTTTGCGTTTAATTCCAGACGCAGACCCAGGTCGCATCAATTCCGCTATTGTGACCATTGCGCAAACGCGTAAAGATCGTGAAAGCGTCGCGTCCGAGGCGCTGGTTCTTGCTCAAAGTAGACAGGAACCTCAAAACATTCCAACGACTGAGTCGGTGGCTGTGTTTAACAACAACCGATACAACGACCAAACAGATATTCGCTCAACGCCTGATGCCGTAGCATCGGTATCGGCCCCTATATCAACCGGCAGGTCTGTATCGTCGACCGGCATTGTACCAACAGCATCCTCCGAGCCCATTCAAGCCATCGACCCGGCAGAACAGGTACGTGCTCAAATTGAAGACTTTTTAGTATCTGCCAAAACAAAAATTGATCAGAACCTGTTGATTGAACCCGAAGGCGATAACGCGCTTGAGTTGTTCAACCAGGTGTTAGCGCTTGAATCTACCAACTCCGAAGCCAAGCGTGGATTGCGTGGCATTGTGCAGAAACTGACCTCGAAGGCTTACGACCTCGCGGAAGTAGGTGCCATTGAAGAAGCGCGGGATATACTGGATGACGCTGACAGTGTAGGCATAGCAACACCTTTGGTAACACAGGCTAGAACCGACGTACGTGACCGGTGGTTAGCAATTGAATCGCAGAAAGTATTTGCAGTTGGCGGCTTCAAGGTTGAAAAGAGCGTGTCACCTAAATACCCAAAACGCGCTATGACGCGGTCAATTGAAGGCTGGGTTAAAGTAGAGTTCACTGTTACTAAAGACGGTACAACCCAAGACCTCCAGGTGATCGAGTCTTCTGAGCGACTTGCCAAGCACTTCTCGAACTCGGCAATTAGTGCGGTGGAGCAGTGGCGCTTCGAGCCTCGCGTGTTGGACGGACAGGTTATTGCACAACGGTCTGAGACTATGGTGCAGTTTAAGCTCGCCGAATAGACCTCTATTACATTTACTAAGCACCTGCTCAGCGACTGATGTTTCAGTCGCTGCTTTTGTGCGCCCAGCATGGGCGCGATCTTGGAGGTGAAAGTCCTTCCGCGAGCTGACCACAGTGAGCGAAGTGAATCACAACTGCGTGAGGGTGACCGAGCGTGGGGAGGAAGTGAGTAGCGAAACCGTGAGCCGATGGACAAGAATCGGATACAAGGCGGTGTCAACTAAGGCGAGCTGGCAAGAGACAGCAAAGCTTTTGTGGTCAAACGCCTAAGACAGTGAACGCAGTGTGTATGCCTCATATCATGCAGACGAGGGCCCTTCCCCCAGCCACCGTGCGATATGCC
>QIGP01000437.1 GCA_003228965.1 Gammaproteobacteria bacterium | reverse complement strand
TCAAATTACTTTCAACCAGAGTCACGACCTTGGGCCAACAGTGCGTAGCGACGGAAGGGTTGTGTTTAGCCGCTGGGCTGCCAAGAGCGGAAATAATTCAATTGGCCTTTTTTCCGCACGCCCTGATGGCACGGAAGAAGAATTATTGTATGGCGCTAACAGTAGCAATACCGGCAGTGACGACACTCCGGTGCAGTTTCTGGAAGCTGAAGAAATGCCCAGCGGTCAAATTGGCGTCATGCTTCAGCCCTTTGAGGCCACCCGTTTGGGTGGGCAGTTCACGTTGGTCGACACCGAACTCTTTATCGAAAATACTCAGGGCACTGTAAACAATGCAGGTTCGCAAGGTCCTGCTCAGGAAGCGGGTACCGTGAATGACGTGCGTACCGATGACGAGCTGTCTCTGGGCGGCCGCTACAGCGATTTCTTTCCATTGTGGGACGGGTCTGACCGGGTGTTCGTGAGTTGGAGCCAGTGTCGTTTGGTTGTAGAAGATCAAATTGTGGCTTGCACGGAAGAACAAATTGCTGCACCAGACGCAGTCGAAGCCGATCCGCTATACGGAATTTGGGTATACGACCGCACTGACGATACACAGCTTCCGGTAGTGCCGCCTGTAGAAGGCATCATGGTGACTGAAATAGTGGCGGCACAGCCACGGCCACTACCTGCCATCATTTTTGATCAAATGGCAGGTGTTGAGCTTGATGCGACATTGGTTGAAGAGGGTGTCGGTGTACTCAACATCAAAAGTGTCTACGACATAGACGGTGTCGATACTTCCGGGCCCGGCATCGTGGCGTTAGCCGACCCTGCTCAATTCACAGCTGATCAACGACCCATTCGGTTTGTTCGTGTCGTAAAAGCTGTATCGATTCCCGATGACGATCTGGTTGATCTCAACGGCTCCGCCTTTGGCCGCAACCGGGGCCTTGGTATGCGTGAAATTATAGCGTATGCGCCAGTAGAGCCTGACGGATCTGTTCAGCTTAAAGTACCCGCTAACACAGCTCTTGAGCTCAATATGCTCGATGTAAACGGGCAACGGGTTGGACCACGACACGGATCGTGGATATCCGTTCGACCAGGCGAAGTCAAAACATGCAATGGTTGCCACGACCCGAATTCAGGCGAATCGCACGGGCGTAACGACGCGTACACCGCTATCAACGTGGGCGCTACTACGACGAGTCTTCCGTTTCCAAATACCGAGCCGGCACTGTTTGCAGATTTTGGCGAAACCATGGCTGAAACACGCGCACGCATCAGTTGCGCTACCGGGTGTGACTCAATTATTCCGTCCGTGGATGTCGTATATGAAGACGTGTGGACCGACGAGGTAGCAGCAAACCGCGTCAAAGATTTGGCGTTTGGCTATGCCTATAACGACCTTGCTACGCCGCAGCCGGTTTCTAATAGCTGCGTGACGCAGTGGAGCGCGCTTTGTCGAACAGTGATTCATTTTGAAGAGCACATACACCCTCTATGGAATACGCCAAGGATAGAGTTTGCCGACGATATGGTCACGGTGCTGAACGATCGCACGTGTACAACCTGTCACAGCACTACCGACGCCATGGGCGTGCTTCAGGTACCTGCTGGTCAGCTCGACCTTACTGATGGCCAGTCGCCTGACAACGCGGATCAGTTTAAATCGTATCGAGAGCTGCTGTTTAACGACAACGAACAGGAAATTGACATGGATGCCCTTCAGGACCGACTGGTTCAGGTAGGCATTGATCCTGAAACAATGGACCCTATATTCGCTACCGTTAACGTTACTCCTGCGCTTCGTGCGGGCTTCGCGCGTAATTCAAACGCGTTCTTTTCGCGTTTCTCTAACGGTGGCAGTCACGCAGGCGACCTAACTCCTGCAGAACTGCGCCTAATGTCCGAATGGCTGGATATTGGTGCCCAGTACTACAACGATCCATTTGCGGTTCCTCAGAACTAGGCAGTCATGAATAGATTTTTGTACACATGGGCTTTTGTTGTGCTATTCGTGCTTGCGCCAACCGCAGTTGCCAAATCGGAAGTCGAATTGGTTGTAGAAGAGCCGTTCATTGAATTACGTACCGGACCTGGACGCGGTTATCCCGTGTTCTACGTGGTTGAGGCGGGCGAAGCAATTACAGTAACTCGCAGGCGTACGGAGTGGTTTGAAGTCGTGGCGCCGCGAGGAAAGAAAGGTTGGGTCCACCGCGAAGCGCTTGAGCTGACTCTGGATCCGGATGGGTTTGCGATTCGTGTTGAAGACAGTTCGTTTGGCAGCTACTCCAATCGCCGCTTTGAAATGGGTGTTATGGACGGTGTTTTTGGCAGCGCTGACGTTATATCTGTCTATGGCGCTTATGCAATCACACCGAATATTTCGACAGAACTTGCGGTGTCGCAAGGCATTGGCACTTTCGCAGATAACGTGTTTGCCACGGTCAATGTAGTGCACCAGTTTTTCCCGGACAAACGAATAACCCCGTTTTTTACGCTAGGTGGCGGCGTGTTGCGCACCTCGCCAAATGCCACGTTAGTGGAAGTTGAAGACCGTACTGACGAAATTGCATTCGCGGGCGTTGGGCTACGTGCCTACGCAACGCGTCGCATGTTATTACGCCTCGAATATAAAACGTACGTGATTTTTACCAGTCGCGACGACAATCAGGAGATAGACGAGTGGAAAGCCGGTATTTCTTTCTTTTTCTAGGTAGAAGGTTGCTATTAGGCATTTTGCTTGCAAGCTCATTGTTTATGGGTGGCTGCAGCATGTTGCAACAATCGGCCTCATTGACGGCGGACGAAGAGGTGCCACCTGTCATTGATCCTGAAGTTGAGCGTCGCGACATCAAAGTGCCCGAGATTGATTCGGAAAATTTTGAAGTGGGAGTGTACGGCGGGCTCATTAGCATTGAAGATTTCGGAACCGACGCAGTAGTGGGTGTACGCGCGGCTTTTCATGCCACTGAGGACTTTTTTATCGAGGTCGCCTACGGTCAGTCGGAAGCGGGACGCACGAGTTTTGAAGAGCTCAGTGGTGCCGTTGAGTTGTTGACCGACGAAGAGAGGGAATTTACCTACTACAATCTTTCAATTGGCTACAACGTGTTGCCGGGCGAGGCCTTTTTTGGCCGCAAGCGAGCGTTTAATACAGCGTTGTATGTGATTGCAGGTGTTGGTAGCACAGAATTTGCCGGGGACGACAGGTTCACCATAAACGCCGGTTTTGGCTATCGAGTCATTGTTAATGACTTTTTGGCGCTGCATGCCGACGTGCGGGATCACCTGTTTGATATTGACCTGTTGGGCGAAGAAAAAACAACGCACAACATTGAATATAACTTTGGATTTACAATCTTTTTTTGAGGAATCTATAGATGAAAAAGACCGCTTTTATCGCCATGGTGGCGGCACTGTTACTGGCCGCGAATGCCTGGTCAGCCAAGACGACCCTTCTGCATAAGCCGGCTCCTGACTTTACCCTTAAGAGCCTGGAAGGTCCGAACATCAAACTCAGCGAACTGCGCGGAGACGTCGTACTAATTAACTTCTGGGCCTCCTGGTGTGGACCCTGCCGGCAAGAGATGCCGCTGTTGGAAGAGCTGAACACTAAATATGCGCCTATGGGTTTCACTATGCTGGGTGTCAACGTTGAACAGGACAGCACTGCAGCCAAATCGATGCTAGCGGAGCTCGGCATTAGTTTTCCGATACTCTTTGATGACCAAAACAGCGTAAGCGAAAGCTACGATGTGATTGCAATGCCAACTACGATTGTTGTTGACCGCGACGGCAATGTGCAGTACGTCCATCACGGCTACAAGCCAGGTGATGAGGACAAATATCAGGACGCGATCCGTAGCGCGATTCGACAATGAGAACGTCGCTCATATTAATTTTGCTTGCCATGCTCGGCACATCGGGCTGCGCTTCGGTGAAAATCGAGCCATGGGTGAAGCCGTATGAGCGGGCAAATTTGGCCGATCCGATTATGTCTTTTGAGCGCGACCCATTAGCTGCTTCCTATCTGCAACACGTATTCGAGTCTCGTGAAGGTGCGCGAGGCGCGGTGGGTGGGTCTCATGGCGGCTGTGGTTGCAACTAGGTTTTAACATCGGGATCTTGGACTGGACTTTCTTAACATGAATACACGATATCTGCTTCCGACCATGCTTACTGCGCTTCTAAGTGCAGGCGTGGCCAATGCGGCAACGCTTCCGGAAGACCGTACAGATCTTTTGTACCACTCTTATGAAGGTGACGGTGCTGACATTAACGGGCCAGCGTTGGTGGTGCGTAAGTCATTCGGGGATAAGGTTTCTCTCAGCGGGAAGTATTACGTAGATAGTGTCAGTAGTGCGTCGATAGACGTAGTTACTACTGCAAGCGCTTACTCTGAAGAGCGAATCGAAACAAGTTTTGGCGCCAGCTATCTGTATGACGCTACGGTGTTCAGTCTTAATGTAACCAATAGCGATGAAAACGATTTTCTGGGACGATCCTACTTCTTCTCAGTCAGCCAGGAGATGTTTGGTGCTCTAACGACACTATCGCTCGGGTATGGTCGAGGTGACGACACGGTAAGCCGCAACGGCGATGACGTGTTTGAAGACGAAATAGACCGTCAGCACTATCAGCTTGGATTGACTCAGGTGCTTACCAAGAACTGGATAGCAAGCGTCGACTACGAAGCTATTACCGACGAAGGATTTTTGAACAATCCTTATCGCTCTGTTCGATATCAGGATGATTCTACACGTGGTTACGCTTACGAAAGTGAACTCTATCCTCGGACACGAACCAGTAACTCACTTTCTCTGCGTACGCGCTACTATCTCAAACACGGTGCGGCATTGAGTTTTGATTATCGTTACTTCAGTGATACCTGGGATATTGAAGCGCACACCGTAGGCGTCGGTTATGTCCACAAGTTTCGTGACAATTGGACGTTTGAAGCCGGCTATCGCCACTACACCCAAACTCAGGCCGAATTTTATAGTGACCTGTTTGAACGTCCGCAGGCACAGAATTTCCTTGCACGCGACAAAGAACTGAGTTCGTTTTCAAATCACATGGGGCGTGTTGGTGTTACCTATGCGTTCTCGAAAAAAATATTACCTTTTGTTGAGCGCGGCACGGTGAACTTGTATTTTAATCGACTTCGTTTTGACTACGAAAATTTCAGTGATTTACGGGTAGGCGCACCGGTAGGCGAAGAGCCGTTGTTCGGTTTTGACGCCAATGTAATCCAATTTTATGTTTCTGTTTGGTATTAGGGCCAGACAAGGGAAGCCAGAGATGCGAGTTTCAAATTTGTTCAGAGTCGCTTTATTTACGGCCTGCATGGTTACCGTAAGCCCGGTCAATGCTGAGTGGTACGGACGGACAGAAGCGGTGATGGGCACCGAGATTAGCGTGCAGTTGTGGCACGAGAGTAAAGCGTACGCCGATGACAGTATGGATCGGGTGATTTCTGAAATGCATCGCATTGACCACTTAATGAGCACATACAAAGACCACAGTGAAATTTCAATGGTCAACGCACAAGCTGCGCAAGGTGCCGTCGTTGTTAGCGATGAACTGTTTGAACTTATCGAGCGTTCTTTAGACCTGGGTGCCGTTACCCAAGGTGCATTCGACATTACTTACGCAAGCGTAGGTAAGTACTACGATTTCCGTGAACTAAAGAGCAGAAGCAAGCCGCCATGGCGTCAATAGGTATTGGCCACGTTGTGCTTGACCATGAACAAAATACCGTGCGATTTACCCGCGAGGGTGTTCGCATCGATCTCGGTGGAATTGCCAAAGGACATGCGGTTGAAAGCGCCGTTAGTCTATTAAGGGGGCGTGGCATTGAGCACGCGATTGTGACAGCAGGCGGAGACAGTCGAGTACTGGGCGACCACCGAGGTCGTCCGTGGGCTGTGGGAATTCGCGATCCGCGACAGAAAAACGGCATAGCGGCTCGTATGCCTGTGCAAGAAGAAGCAATTTCCACGTCGGGTGACTACGAGCGATTTTTTGAAGCCGATGGTGTGCGTTATCACCACATTATTGAACCTGCTTCCGGTGATTCCGCGCGTGCTGTGCGGAGCGTTACCGTGATTGGCCCCGATGCCATCATGACCGATGCTCTTTCAACTGGCGTATTTGTTCTTGGCAAGCAGCGTGGACTTGAGCTGATCGACTCACTTGACGAGTTTGAAGCGATTGTTATTGATCAACATGGCGAAATGCATTTTTCCCGTGGACTTGAACCTGACGCATAGACGTTTGAATGGAAACTGTTATGAAATATCTGATTATTTTTCTGGGTTTGTTGGCATTTGGGCTTACGCCTGCCACTAGTCACGCTGAGGAGAAGGCCAATTTTGCCAATCTGGATGGTGACGTGCAGGCCTTGAAAAAAGAGCTGATGAGTTTGAATCGCGATCTGTTCATTCTTGAAGAGGAGCTTTTGTTTCCTGCTAATACCCAACTGTCAGTGCATGTGTCGATGGATGTCGGTGTGTATTTTGAACTTGACTCTGTTGAGTTGAAACTTAACGGGAAGAAGGTGTCGAGCTATCTGTACACTGAACGCGAGGCTGAAGCGTTGCTACGCGGTGGCGTGCAGCGGCTGTACGTCGGCAACCTCAAAGCTGGCGACCACGAACTGGTAGCGGTTTTCACCGGCATGGGTCCGAACGACCGGGAATACCGACGCGGTGCTACGCTTGAGTTTGAGAAAACGCTTAGCGCGAAATTTGTCGAGCTAAAAATCGAAGATCAGACGCGCAATATGCAGCCAGAATTTGTTGTACGTGAATGGGACTAATCGACTTTTCCGTGAATATCTTGCCTGTAAAAACAGCCCAACCGTCACGTCGCCTACACTCACGTGGTTCGGAGCTACTCAAGTGGATTAAGTTGGGCGGTTTAATGATTGTGGGTGCTTTGCTATTAGTTGCCGCTTCGCCACTTATTGCCAATGCAGAAGAAGCCAAAGCCGAGCCGGTCAAAGATTTGAGTTACGGTGATGCCCTGTTTGAATTTTACCGTGGAGACTACTTCGGTTCAGCCACCAAACTGTTGGTGGCCCAGGAACAGGAAACTCTTGAGCACCACGCCGATGACGCAGAGCTCCTTCTAGGTGGTTTATACCTGTCTTACGGACAGCAGGATGACGCGGCGACTGTGTTCGAAGCACTGTTAGATACGAGAGCGCCGGAAGTGCGTGATCGTGCCTGGTTGTATTTGGCCGAAATAGCGTGGCAGCGCGGTAACAATGAGCGCGCAAGCTCAAGCCTGGCAAGTATGGGTGATGCACTCGACGACGAGTTTGTTGCCAGGCGCCAGTTACTCGAAGCTCGTATCGCCGTTGACGAAGAACGCTTTGACGATGCGGTAAAATTATTAGAACGTTGGAAAGGTGGCGATCAACTCGCTGCGTACGCGCAGTTTAACCTGGGCGTTGCCATGGTTCGCCACGGCGATGTGGAGGCAGGAACAGCGCAGCTTGCCCGTATTGGCAAAGGTCGTATCAGGCCACCGGGCACATCGCGTTTTCGCATCCCGGAGCGCTGGCGTTTTTGGTCAGCGGGACGACGCAAGGCAAACGAGAAGCAAAACGAACACCAGGCTTTGCAGGACAAAGCCAACCTGGCGCTGGGATTCGCGCATCTTCAGCAAAAACAGGCGGCTCAGGCAAGCCAGTTTCTACAGCGTGTAAGCAGCGCGAGCGCACTGACTACTAAAGCCCGTTTGGGTTCCGGTTGGGCGGCCCTTGAGCTGGGTAACTACACTACGGCGCTTGGTCACTGGAACCGGTTAAAAGGTCAGGACCGGCTGGACCCTGCTGTGCAGGAGGCGTTGCTTGCGATACCATTTGCTCACCGTCAACTAGGT
>QIGP01000280.1 GCA_003228965.1 Gammaproteobacteria bacterium | reverse complement strand
GTATCGTGCTGAGGGGGCTGTATAGTAATGTGTGGTTTGCAGTCACCACAAGGTCAGTCACTGTGTTTTGTGCGCCAACGCACACATTAGGCACCTTGTTCTACGTTAAACTTTACCCGAAATCAATCAGTTAAGGTACGTTTTTAGAGACTAATCTGTGAGTCTTCGCCTCCTACTACGGTTTGTCACCACATTGGTGATATTTGTTCCCTTTTATCTTCACGCCACCGGCGTACGTCATTCTGTGGTGTTGGAAAGTCTTGAGGCCTCTTCTTACGATGCGCGACTGATCATGACGTTGCCTAACTCCCGGGACGACCGCATTGTTATTGTCGATATTGACGAGCGCACCATGCAAGAACAGGGGCAGTGGCCGTGGGGCCGCGACAAGCTGGCTAACTTTGTCGACCTTCTGTTTGACGACTACAACATTGATGTTCTGGGGTTCGACGCCATTTTCCCGGAGCCCGATGGGCGCAGTATCTTACCTATTCTCGATAATCTGGCTGCCGGGGCACTGGCCGATGACGAAATTTTTATTGAAAGGCTGGGTGAGCTGAGAGGTCGGTACGATTTTGACCGCATGTTTGCCGAGAGCCTCAAAGGCCGTAAAACAGTAGTCGGGTTTTCGTTTAACAGTGATGAAAGCGTAGTACCTACCAATAGTCTGGGTCCTCCCATTCTTACGCGTGAACAACACCACAGCGATATTCGGCTTCACGAAGGGTTGAGTTTCACCGCGAGCCTTCCAATGTTTGTCGAGTCTGCAGCGGCCTCCGGTTTCATTAACAACCAGAGCCTGGACTTTGATGGCTCGTTTCGTCGTGCATCGTTGTTGCAATCGTGGAACGGCGACTGGTACCCGTCGTTAGCGTTGGCGGTAACCGGGTTGGCACTGGACTCGATGGAGCTCGGTTTGGTCTTTTTCTCAGGTGCTGACGGCGCTCGTGACGGTCTCGACCTTGAGTGGCTTACCCTGGGTTCGAAAATCATCCCTGTCGACGAAAGCGCTACTGTGCTTGTGCCATACCGCGACGATGAAAACAGCTTTCCAGTAGTGTCCGCGACCGATGTGTTTACCAAAGAAGCCCGGCCGTACATTTTCGAAGGCGCCATTGTGCTGGTTGGGACCAGCGCGATTGGTCTTCGCGACATGCGAGTCACGCCGGTGTCTGAAAACTTCAGTGGCGTGCAGGTTCAGGCGAGCATTATTTCCGGCATTCTGGATGGACGCATCAAGCACAGTCCGCGCTACGTTCAGGGTGTAGAAGTTGTGACACTTATATTGTTGGCGCTGCTTGGAACGCTTGTCATGGTGCGCATGCAGCTGGTGCCTGCAACGCTTTCAATGCTGCTGTTGGCAACCATTGTGTTCGCGGTTAATTTGCAGCTGTGGTCCAAAACTAATCTGGTGGTTCCGCTAGCATCCAGTTTCGCCTTTTTGTTTTTAATCTATCTGGTCCACATGATTTTGAGTTATTTCGGCGAGACGCGCGGGCGTCGGCAGCTGTCGGCACGCTTTGGTGAGTACATTCCGCCAGAGCTGGTTGAAGAAATGGGACGGAATCCTGGTGCATTTAACATGGAAAGCTCAAGCAAAGTCATGACCGTCATGTTTACCGACGTGCGTGGTTTTACCGGCATTGCCGAGGGGTTAGAGCCGAAAGAGCTTAGTCAGCTGATGAACGAATACCTGACCCCAATGACGCAAATTATTCACCGCAAACGCGGCACTATCGATAAGTACATGGGCGACGCCATCATGGCCTTTTGGGGTGCGCCGCTTGACGACGACAATCACGCGCAAAATGCGGTCGAAACGGGTCTCGATATGCAAGCTGCTCTTGCGAAGCTTCGCGAAGAGTTTGTTCGGCGCGGCTGGCCTGGTATCTCGATTGGTGTGGGTATTAGCTCGGGCGAAATGCGGGTAGGGGACATGGGCTCCCAGTTTCGTAAGGCGTACACGGTGATGGGAGATTCGGTGAACCTTGCCTCCCGTCTCGAAGGATTGACCAAACATTACGGCGTGGGCATTGCGGTGTCGGAGCTAACGGTAAACGACACGCCAACTATCCAATATATTGAACTGGATAGAGTGCGAGTTAAGGGTAAGGATGAGTCAGTGGCTATTTTCACGCCATTGGGGACAAAAAACGAGATTACCAGTCAGCAAAAAATGCGCCTGACACTACATAAGAACGCATTGCGCGCTTACAGATCGCAGAACTGGGATACGGCCGAAAGCGCTTTTTTCCAGCTACAGCAGACTTTTCCGGACGAACTCGTTTATGAAATTTACCTTGACCGCATCACTCATTTCCGCCGCGAAGCACCGCCTGAGGGCTGGGACGGTGTCTTTACACACAATAAGAAATAATCCCGCAGTGTGATGCGTTTAATGGTGCGTGGGCGGCGACCCTTGTAAAGTGCTGACATCGCCCCCACAAACGGGTAACGTGTTGCTGCACCGCACTTTCAGAAATTTTCTTAAAGTCGGGAGCAAAAAGCGTTGGTGCGGGTCTTAAGTTATGACTCGCATTTGTTTATTGGGTTTTAACCATAGGTTGCGAACGAATGACGGGCGAGAGTAACCAACCCGACTACGATCTGGTTGTAGAAGCGGACAAACCGAAACTTGAAGAGCCATCGCTCTATCGAGTTATGCTGCTAAACGACGACTACACTCCTATGGAGTTTGTTGTGGACGTTTTGCAAAAGATATTTTCGATGGATCGACAGCAAGCGACGCGGGTCATGCTCGAAGTACACACGAAAGGCGAAGGTGTCTGTGGTGTGTTTACATACGAGATTGCTGAAACAAAAGTGGCTCAGGTAAATAGTTTTTCGAGACAGCATGAACATCCATTGCTGTGCACTATGGAAGTAGACTAAACATGTTAAGTAGCGAACTGGAATTTTGTTTGAACGAGGCGTTTAACGCCGCACGTGACAAGCAGCACGAATTCATGACTGTTGAGCACTTGCTGCTCGCACTAATTGACGTGCCGCAAGTTGGCGAAGTGCTGCGTTCTTGTGGTGGCGACATTGAAAAACTTCGTCGTGACCTGAACGACTTCATTAACGAAACTACGCCTCGAGTTGAGTCTGACGAACCTCAGGATGTACAGCCTACGTTGGGTTTCCAGCGCGTGCTTCAGCGCGCCGTGTTTCACGTTCAATCCAGTGGTAAAGAAAAAGTATCAGCCACCAATGTTCTTGTTGCTGTTTTTGGCGAGAAGCAAAGCCACGCAGCGTACTTGCTGAACATGCAGGACATTGTGCGCCTGGACGTAGTTAATTTCATATCGCACGGCCTTTCAAAAATTCCGGATCAAAGCAGTACCGATCCCAACAACCAGCAAGCAAGCGAGCAGGCTGGCGAAGCGGCTGAGCCCGAAAGCCCTCTGGATCAGTTCACCACAAACCTGAATGCCCGTGCGGCAGAAGGTAAAATTGACCCTCTTATTGGGCGCGAACTTGAAGTGTCGCGCACCGTAGAAATTTTATGTCGACGACGCAAGAACAATCCGTTGTACGTCGGCGATGCGGGTGTTGGAAAAACGGCGCTGGCCGAAGGACTTGCGCGGCGCATTCACCACGGTGAAGTGCCTGACGTTCTGGCGGACTGCACCATTTACGCGCTCGATATGGGCGCGCTTATTGCCGGTACCAAATACCGCGGCGATTTCGAAAAGCGTTTGAAAGGCGTGCTCGGTGAGCTTAAAGCCAAAGAAAACGCTGTACTTTTCATTGACGAGATCCACACCATTATTGGTGCGGGCGCCGCTTCTGGTGGTGTCATGGACGCATCGAATCTGATTAAACCGGTTCTTGCCAACGGCGAGTTACGCTGCATTGGTTCAACGACCTACACCGAATTCCGTGGAATTTTTGAAAAAGACCATGCGCTGGCGCGACGCTTCCAAAAAATTGAAGTCAACGAGCCAAGCATTCACGAGACGCACCAGATTTTGATTGGGCTTAAATCGCGTTTCGAAGAGCACCACGGGGTGACCTACACGGACGAGGCGTTAAAAGCGGCTGCAGAACTCGCCGATCGTCATTTGAACGACCGTAAGCTGCCCGACAAAGCTATTGACGTCATTGACGAAGCGGGCGCCAACGTACGACTGCGCCCCGAAGGTCAGGTGCGCGATAAAGTCACATTAGTCGAAATTGAAAACATTGTTGCCCGTATGGCACGCATACCCCCTAAGTCTGTATCAGCAACCGACCGCGATACGCTAAAAATGCTCGACCGCGATTTAAAACTTACGATCTTTGGGCAGGACCGTGCGATCGATTCACTGGCCTCCGCCATCAAGATGGCGCGTTCGGGTTTGCGTGAAGAAGGTAAGCCTGTCGGTTCATTTTTGTTTGCAGGCCCTACGGGTGTGGGTAAAACTGAAGTGACGCGTCAACTCGCTATGCAAATGGGCATTGAACTCATTCGCTTCGACATGTCCGAGTACATGGAACGGCATACGGTTTCTCGACTTATCGGCGCGCCTCCAGGTTACGTGGGCTACGATCAAGGTGGGTTGTTAACCGAAGCAGTTACCAAGAATCCGCATTCAGTGTTGCTGCTCGACGAAATCGAAAAGGCGCATCCCGAAGTATTTAATTTGCTTCTGCAAGTAATGGATCACGGTACTCTGACCGACAACAACGGTCGCAAAGCCGATTTTAGAAACGTCATCATTGTGATGACAACGAACGCGGGTGCCCAGGAGATGAGTCGTTCTTCTATTGGCTTCACTCATCAAGATCACCAGGCTGAAGGTGGCGCCGCCATCAAACGCCTGTTCACTCCCGAGTTTCGTAATCGACTCGATTCGATTATTCAATTTCAACCACTGTCCAAACCGGTCGTGGAGAGGGTGGTCGACAAAATGCTGGTTGAGCTTGAAGCTCAGCTTGGTAATAAAGACGTCACCATAGAGCTCGACGATGAGGCTCGAACCTGGCTTGGTTCCCGCGGCTACGACAAAGCGATGGGTGCACGACCTATGGCTCGGCTAATTCAGGACAAGATCAAGCGTCCTCTGGCTGAGTCGCTGCTGTTCGGCGAACTGGCCGACGGTGGTCACGTTCAGGTTGGTGTTGTTGATGACGAAATTGTTCTTACCTGCACTGCTGGAGAACTGCCGGAGCCTCGGCCGCCGGTTGAAGTTCATCAGGAGTGATGGTGGCTAAGCCCCCAAACCCCCTTAGCGAGTGGCTTCGCCCCCCACACCCTTCTTCGTAATTTTGTTGTCTCTTTCTCTCTTACTTTACGTAAGTTGAGTGTTTCTGTTTGCGTGGACGATTTGTTCGATACGACTCTTTGTCATTGCGAACCCGCAAAGCGGGTGTGGCAATCTCCGTCAGGTTGCTGTGGATTAACTCAGTAGTGTCACATCAAGGTCAAGAGATTGCCGCGCACTTCGCGCTCGCAATGACGAAGTGAAGGTTGAATGCACCTCAACACTTCGTTATCGCGAACCCGCAAAGCGGGTGTGGCAATCTCCGTCAGGTTGCTGTGGATTAACTCAGTAATGTCACATCAAGGTTAAGAGATTGCCGCGCACTTCGCGCTCGCAATGACGAAGTGAAGGTGGAATGCACCTCAATACTTCGTCATTGCGAACCCGCAAAGCGGGTGTGGCACTCTCCGCCAGGTTGCTGTGGATTAACTCGGTAATGTCACGTCAAGGTTAAGAGATTGCCGCGCACTTCGCGCTCGCAATGACGAAGTGAAGGTGGAATGCACCTCAACACTTCGTCATTGCGAACCCGCAAAGCGGGTGTGGCAATCTCCG
>QIGP01000374.1 GCA_003228965.1 Gammaproteobacteria bacterium | reverse complement strand
GCGGTCGTGCCGCCGGCATCAAGGCATTGGTGGCCGATCCCTTTAACTGTCACAGCCGCTTTAACGACCCAGCTGTTCTAAAAGGCTGTGCTCACCTTGAGGCGGTAAACAATGTTGAGGTCACCGCTTTGTTGGACGGCGCTTTTCGCACGCCAGGCCTACGCGAACTAACGCGTACAGGCCCTTACATGCACGACGGTCGTTTCGACACTCTCGAAGCCGTGCTCGAGTACTACGCCAACCCGGCCGACAAACAAAACGTGTTTCACGAACTTGTGCCTGTCAACACGCTCGACGCAACAACCATTGACGAGCTGACTGCTTTTTTAAAGGTGCTAAGCGATACGTCTTCAGCTCAAAACTAAACCTTGGTAGCCGAGCTACATCGAGCCTATAAACATAATCCAGAAGGTCAGCTCTCATAACTTCATGAGCCAGCGCGATTTTGTGTCGGAAGACTTTACACATTGTAACCAGGTCAAATACTCAGGGTCCGGTAAACCCATGGATTAACGGTTTATTTGGCTCATGGCATGAATCCTGCTGATAGATTATTGAAAGCGTAATAATAAATAAAATAACCGGTGCTAGGCACCGGCAAACAAAAATATAATGACAAGAGCGTGTACATAATGAAGAAGCCAGGTTTGCTTGTGAGTTGGGCGTCAGTCGCGGCGTGCCTGTTTTGTGTTGGAACATACGCCAAAGATGAACCGGCCAATCGCAATGCAGTTGACGGCGCCTGGGGTAGCCCGATCGCGTGGCCGCACATTGCAATTACCGCGGGCACCTTGCCCGACGGCCGAATCGTCTCTTACTCTTCTACGGAAGTGAATGCGTTTCCAGCCAATCGCGAATTTTCTCATTCTTCACTATTTGACCCTGGCAACGAATCTTTCATCACTGTCGACAGCGATTTTCACGACATGTTTTGTGCAGGCGTTTCTACGCTTGAAGACGGTCGCCTGGTCGCCTCGGGTGGCAATCCAAATGATGTACGCACAAGCGCGTTTGACCCCGTGGCCTTGCAGTGGTCACCATTGCCCAACATGAACCGTACCCGCTGGTACGGCACCAATATTACGCTTCCTGACAACACCATTTTCTCAACATTTGCCAACACCGCTGGTGACTCTTCAGAACGCTTCTCTCCTGCAACCAATAGCTGGACACTCACTCCCGGTGCCACCATGGTTGATTTGCTCAATGAGCAAAACGCGGCTAACGGTGAAACTGTTGTTAACAACGCCGCCAACATGCAGTGGTGGAGCCAAATGGCTGTCACTCCCGATGGCGATGTGTTTCACGGCGGACCAACCCCCACGTGGCACCGATTTGACCCTTATGGCAGCGGCGACGTCACAGGACTTGGTCAACCCGCAGGCACTCGCACACGCATGTTCGGCAACGTGACCACCTACGATGTCGGTAAAGTCATGTTGGTCGGCGGTTACGATCGCACGGTGAATCCTGCCGTTACCACCAACGTATACCTGGTCGATTTAAACGGTCCGGCGCCGGTGGTTACCAATGGCAGTCCTATAAATTTTCCACGCGCTAACTCAAACTCTGTTGTCCTTCCAACAGGTGACGTGCTGGTCATGGGTGGGAATACCGACGGCAGACTGTTTAACGACGACGAGAGTATTTATGCCGCGGAACTTTACAAACCTGCAACCGATGAGTGGGAAGTTCTGGCCTCGATGACCGTTCCACGAAACTATCATTCGATTGGGCTATTGCTCCGTGACGGTCGTGTGCTCGCCGCCGGCGGCGGCGCGTGCGGTGGATGTAGTGCCAATCACCTTGACGGCGAAATCTTCTCGCCACCGTATCTTTTTAACAATGACGGTTCACAGGCAACACGTCCGCAAATCACTGCCGCCGCTTCAACCGCACGTGCGGGTGATACTTTGAGCGTTACGGCGACCGGCGGCATTACCCAATTTTCCATGGTGCGCCTGTCAGCTACCACCCATGCCATCAACACCGATCAGCGTTTCGTGCCGATTAGCTTCAGCGCCAGTGGCGCAGGAAGCTATGAACTGTCCTTGAATCCAAATCCCAACGTATTGGTACCAGGTTACTACTGGATCTTCGCGGTGAACGCTAACAGCACACCGTCGATAGGACACGTTCTTCAGGTTCAGCGACAACCCGACGTCCCAACGGGCGACGAAATCTTCATCTCGGACCTGGCCTTTGAAAGCGAGATCAACGGCTGGGGGCCTGTCGAACGTGACATGAGCAACGGTGAAACCGCAGCGGGCGACGGCACCACTTTGAGCATTCGCGGCACGGCTTACGCCAAAGGAGTGGGTGTTCATGCCGTATCGCGCATCGATATCGATGTAGACGGTAATTACAGCCGCTTCAAATCTGTACTTGGTATTGATGATGAAATTGCAGACTCAAGTTGCGGCAGCGTGCAATTTAGCGTTTACGGCGACGACCTGCCCTTGTATACGAGCAGCGTATTGAACCGTGCCAGCGGCGCCGTCGACATCGACATCGGCATTGCAGGCGTCAGCACACTTTCTCTTCGCGTCGACGACGGCGGCGATGGCGTTGATTGCGATCATGCAGACTGGGCCAACGCCCATGTGCTGCCGTTACCTGGCAACGGTGACGGCGCATTCAATGTATTGTTTGTCGATTCAGACGACCCGGTAGAAACCCTGGCACAGGCCGACGCATTGCTCGCAAGCGGTGGTGTCAGCGCTCAGTTTCAATCGCTGCCCGCCATTAATTTGGTCGACAATCAAGGTGGCACAGGTAACTTTACCAACGACAGTACATTCCCTTACAGCAACACGTTTGTTATGCGTGCAACGGGCAAGTTCGGAATCTTCACGGCCGGTACCTATACGTTCGGAACCAACTCCGACGACGGCGTACGATTACGTGTCGATGGACAAGACGTTATTGTCGATGACCTTCTTCACGGACCCCTGGATCGCTTTGGCAGCATCACCCTGGACGTTGGCGTACATGAAATCGAGCTGGTTTTTTTCGAAAATGGCGGCGGCGCCACGGTGGAATTGTTCATGGCCGAAGGCAACCTGAACACGTTCTCCAATGCGTTCGAGTTACTGGTCCCGGTTAACGGTAGTACCGATATCGGCGACGGTAATTTCGACATGCTGTTTGTGGATTCAGATACCGCTGTAGAGACTCTTGCAGAAACCGAAGTACTTCTGGCTAGCGGTGGCGTTAGCGCCCAGTTCCTGGCAACGCCCACCATTGACTACTACGACGGACTCGGTCTCGCCGGAAACTTTGCCAATAACGTACCTTTCCCCTACAACGACACATTCGCTGCCCGGGCGACGGGACAAATAGGTATAGCCGTGTCAGGCACCTACACTTTCGGCACCAACTCCGACGATGGTGTTCGACTACGTGTCAACGGTCAGGACGTTATTGTTGACGATGCGATCCACGCGCCACTTGATCGTTTCGGTAGCATCAACCTTGATGTCGGTGCACACGATATTGAATTGATCTTTTTCGAAAATCTGAACGGAGCCTCGCTCGAACTATTCATAGCGTCTGGCACGCAGACAGCATTCTCAGGCGATTTCGAATTACTGGAAGCACTGAACGGGGACGCACCAGTAGATACAGACGGCGATGGCTATGGCGACAACGTTGACGAATTTCCAGACGACCCTGACGAATGGGCCGACACCGATGGTGATGGAGTTGGAGACAACGGTGATGCGTTCCCGAACGACCCTGATGAAAGCGCCGACAGTGACAACGACGGCGTTGGCGACAATGGAGACGTGTTCGCCAACAATCCACGTGAATCGGTTGACAGTAACGGCGACGGCATTGGCGACAATGTAGCCATCGCCAATCGCGCCGTTCACTCCACTACGATGATACGCATCGGTGACACACTCGACGCGCAGATATGGAACGTTAACCCGGATAACGCAAGCGTAAGCGTACTGGCTGCAAGCGGCGCTCAAGTTGATGAGATTACAGTAGGCGGCAAGCCGTGGAGCCTGGCGTACAGCGCCTCGACAAACGAAGTCTGGGTGAGTAACAAAAGCCAGGCTACAATTAGTGTCCTCGACGCAAACTCGCGAGCATTGCTGCAGGAAATTTTACTCCCCGCTGGATCAGCGCCTCACGGCCTGGTGATTGCGCCAGATGGCAGCTCAGCGTTTGTTGTACTGGAAGCAAGTGGTGAACTCATCCGAATTGATGTTGCTTCATACACCCTTAACGGTATGGCACCACTGGGCTATCGGCCGAGACACTTAAGCGTAAGCTCCGACAGTACTGAAGTTCTGGTTACCCAATTCATTACTCCTCAGGTTACCGGCGAAGCCACAACGAATGTGACGCCGCAAGCAAGCGACGGCGGTTTACTCCAGCGTATCAATGCACTGACCTTACAAAACGAAGGCTCAATTCGTTTGCAACATCTCTTCGTGGGCCCTTCCGAAACTCAAGGACCCGGTATACCCAACTACGTGAATGCCCCGGTAATTTCCCTGGATGGCACGCTGGCCTATGTTCCTTCGAAGCAGGACAACATTCTTGCGGGTACCGCACGCGATGGCAGTCTGCTCGATTTCGACCACACGGTCAGGGCGGTTACGTCGCAAGTCAATCTCGTGGCGGGTAGTGAACTTACCCTGGGTCGCATTGACCATGACAACTCGAGCGTTGCTACCGGGGCTGCCCTTGGCGCCTACGGCGACAAGCTGTTTGTCGCGCTGGAAACCAGTCGCCACGTTGCCGTTGTTGATCTGGCCAATGGCGGTCAACTACTCCGACTTGATGTTGGAAGAGCGCCTCAGAGCGTCGTGCTCTCCGCAGACGGTAACGTGTTGTACGCACATAACTACATGGACCGCTCGGTAAGCGTTCTGGATGTTTCCCAAATCAGCCAAAACGTGGCCTTTGACAGTACCTTGATCCAAACCACATCGGTCGTGAGCAATGAAACGCTCAGCGCTGAAGTACTGCTCGGCAAACAGTTGTTTACCGATGCCCGCGATGACCGCCTCGCCGCCAGCGACTACATGAGCTGTGCGTCGTGTCATAACGAAGGTGACGATGACGGCCGCGTCTGGGATTTCACCCAGTTCGGCGAAGGGCTGCGGAATACTATTTCACTGATCGGCAAAGGCGGCATGGCACACGGCGGTCTCCACTGGAGCAACAACTTCGACGAGCTCCAGGATTTCGAAGGACAGATTCGCGGATTTGCGGGCGGTAGTGGGCTGATGCTTGATGCCGATTTCTTCAATGGCACTACCAGTCAATCGCTAGGCGACCCCAAGGCAGGTTTAAGCTCAGACCTTGACGCATTGGCGGCCTACCTCACGTCACTTTCGCAAGTTCCGATTAATCCGGTGCGAACACCCGAAGAATCGTTCAGTCCTGAAGCCATCGCAGGTAGAGCACAGTTTCTGCAACTAGGCTGCGGCACATGTCACGCGAGCTCGGTATTGACCGACTCGCCTATGGGCGGCGCTCACGACGTTGGTACACTCACCACCGCTTCTGGTGGCAGGCTCGGTGGTATGCTCTTTGCTATTGATACGCCCACGCTAAATGGCCTGTGGCAATCGGCTCCCTACCTTCACGACGGCTCGGCAGCGAGCATGGTGGATGCGATTGTTGCGCATACGTCCTTGAGTATCGACGCTGCCGCGGCGCAATCGGTTTCGGCTTATCTCAACGAACTCAACGCGGCTCCATCAGACACCGTCGATAGTGACGCAGATGGCCTGGCTGACAACAACGACAACTGTATTGATGTGGCCAATCCACTGCAGGTCGATATCGACGGTGACGGGTTTGGTAACCGCTGCGACACCGATACCAACAACGACTGCGAAGTAAACTTCCTGGACGTTGCGTTATTTGCAGAGGCCTTCCTAAC
>QIGP01000388.1 GCA_003228965.1 Gammaproteobacteria bacterium | reverse complement strand
GTGCGCGGCAATCTCTTGACGTTGACGTGACATTACCGAGTTAATCCACAGCAACCTGGCGGAGATTGCCACACCCGCTTTGCGGGTTCGCGATGACGGGCGCTACGGTTGCTAATTGGAGATTACAACGATCCTCGCATGGACGGATCAAATAACTCCGCCGCCAAAGACTGGTTTATGGAGCAGCACTGCCTCTGGCCCAGCTTTTAACGCCACTTGGATTCATTTGACTAAAATGCAGTCAAAGATGCCGGAAAAATGGTGCCGAGAAGAGGAATCGAACCTCCGACCTACTGATTACGAATCAGTTGCTCTACCGACTGAGCTATCTCGGCATTATGTTTGGCGGAGGTGGAAGAACCGCCACTGGAAGCGCGGCAGTATATGAAATGTCTAACTTACCCGCAACGTATTCTCTGAATTGAGTAGTCCGGCCTAACTGGACAGGCCGGAAGAGGAATGAGAACCCCTAACGGTTGCGCAGGTTAACAACGATCTCTACGCTTGCAAGCTCAGTACCCATCGGTACATCAGGAATTTGCTCTAGAACAATGTGCTCACCCGGGATGTCTGTGATATCTCCAGTATCTTCATTGTAAAAATGGTGGTGGTGGGTGGTAACCGAGTCGTAGAACGCCCGCTCCGGGTTTACATTGACTATTTTAGCAATGCCTTTGGATACAAAACGATTGAGCGTGTTGTAGACCGTAGCTTTAGAGACCGACTTTCCTTGCGTCTTAAGCTGATCAATTATTTGTTCGGCTGAAACATGTTGCGGCCGGTCAAATAGAACTTCTGCGACATCGACGCGCTGCGGAGTGATAGTAATGCCGTTGCGCCCCAGTAATTTCACAACTTCTTCACGAATCATCTGATGCAGTCCTCTACCTGGAATGAGTCAAAATTGTAACAAATCGTGACCAGTTCACAGAATTAGAGGGTAGAAACCCCTACTCCAGCATTAGAAACACCCTCTACTGTGTCGGCTATGAGCAAGGCCGATCCGGGAGCCAGGGTGACGCCATTGCGAAAATGGCCCGTATTTAGATAAAGCCCGTCGACGGCCGGATGAGCGCCTACTAAGGGTATTCCATGGGCGCGGGCAGGCCGCAGGCCGGACCAGTGACCCAAAGGCTCCAACTCGCCTAATCCGGTAATCAAATTCTTGGCTTTATTCACGAGTGTTTTCAGCGCTTTATCAGTTATTCCTGAATCAAAGCCAACGTTTTCAACGGTACCACCCACAAGAGTAATGCCGTCGCCTCGGGTTACCACGTAATGTTCACCGTCATCCACGACAGGACGAGAGACCCTATCTACTGAGTCTTGATACCAAATCATCTGGCCACGCACCGGTGTGACGTTGAGCCTAAGGCACAAATCACTGGCAAACGTGTCACTCCACGCCCCCGCTGCAATGACAACGGCATCTGCGCTGATTTGACCTGATGTTGTCGTCACGCCGCTCACCCGGTTGCCGGATTGGAGCAGCTGCAGCACCTCCTCATTGGCACGCATTTCGACGCCGAGTTTGCGACAGCTTAAACCAAGCGACTTGAGCAATAATGGCATACGAACCTGGAAAACATCGGGCAAAAAAACGCCTTCACGCATGCGCCCGATATCGGCGACCAGACGGGTCAGTCCGGAGCGGTCCAACACCTCGATATTACGCCCTGTTGTACTGGCCCACTCAGTGGCCGCCGGCTCGTGAGTGTCTCCGACGACGAGCATGCCGCTCTTGACGTATTCGGCATCGACCCCTGATTCATTGGTAACTGCTGTTACGAAGTCTCCGTACAAAGCCTGGCTGGTCGCCGCCAACCGGTCGACCACCGTATGCACCCGCCAGGGACGAAGTGGCGACAAGATGCCACTGTCGACACGCGAAGCTCCGCGGCCAACGCGTGCCTTGTCTAACAAAACAACCTCAAAGCCTCGCAAGGCTAATTCGCGCGCCGACGCAAGACCGATGATACCGGCCCCAATAATTACCACCCTGTCCTTACTCATGAATAATGATTTCTCGTAGCCACTTACGCCAAACAATGCCTTAAGGTTACCTCTAAACAACCGCCGCGCAGTCGATGGAATATCGTAGCACGCAGCGCTTTTCTAGGCCCACAGCCTAAATTGTCGACTTCAAACGAAGCGTCGCAAGGGCTACTTTGTTCACTCACCAGGTAACGTGCCGTTATGAAGAAATCTATTGGCAGGCCCTATGCGGAACAACAAAATCCAACGCTCACAACACCCGCCTTTAGCCGCCGGTCTCACCTTAGTCGAGCTCCTGGTTACTCTTGCAATAGCCGCGGTGGTGGCTTCGTACGCCATTCCCGGTCTGCAGGTAATCGTGGCAAATAACCGCCAAACAAGCACAATCAACCGCTTTGTAATGAGCGTACTGCTCGCACGATCTGTTGCCATCACACACCGCGTCGAAGCCATTGTTTGCCCATCCTTCGACGGTCTGACGTGCCACCACGAAAACGACTGGTCACTGGGATGGATCGTGGTCAAACAAACGGGCGAGTCACCTGGCTCGACCGACCCGGCTGACTATCAGCTTGTACACGTCGAGCGCGACACTTCTAATGTCTCGCTCAACGTAAACAGGTCCCGCTTTCACTTTCGACCACCGAATAAGCGGGCAACGAACGGGACCGCTGTATTTTGCATTCCCTACGCTTCACATCCGAAAGCGGTCATTGTGAGTTACAACGGCCGCCCTCGAACCTCGCGGTGGCGGGCAAACGGCCTGGCCCTTGAATGCTCCGATTAGAACAGCTAGCTCGTACTGCAACGTGGGGCGATTAGGCTACAGGGCACGTGCCGGGAAAACCTGGTGAAGTGTCGAATCATCTGCGAATTGGGTCGGTGATTCACCCAATTTAAAGCGACTTAATCTGCCATAAAATCGGCGCTATTCGTTTTTAAGGAGTTATGTAACGCCGTTCGTCCAAATAAATGGCCCGCTCGTCGGAAAGTGTGACCGTGATCACAGTTTTACCTCGTATACTCTCCCTTACAAATAAGAAGGGAAACAGGGTATGCGTCACCAACCATCCGGATTCAGCATCATCGAGCTATTGATTGTGCTCACCATAGCAAGCATCATCCTGGCGTTTGGCGTACCGTCGTTTAACAGTCAAATTAAAAATTCGCGCTTAACTAGCTCAGTCAACAATTTAGTCGGCGCCATGCATTTGAGTCGGTCTGAAGCTGGCAAACGAAATACGCCAGTGATTATATGTACGTCCGAGACTGCACTTGATGCAGCGTCCGAGAGCTGTACGAGGAACGTCGACTGGAATGAAGGATGGCTGGTATTCGCAGACAACGACCGTAGCGGCACGCTGGACAGTAACGACACGATAATTCAGCGTCAAGGAGTCCTAAGCAATGACCTGTTCATTATTGCCGACGAAGAGTTGTCACACAGCATAACCTATTTGCCGAGCGGCTTTGCTCTACTGCCTTTGAATGCAAGTTCGGATCGCTTCATTGTTTACTGCAACCTGACACCGAAAGACGACCGCTTTTCGCGCGTATTGGCTGTATCGAACAGTGGCCGACCAAGAATTTTATCACCAGATCGCGACGAAAACGGCGCCCCAACTTGCGAAATTGATAACTAAAGAAAATTAATTATGCATAAGTACACATCTACCCATTCAGCGTCCCGAAAAACGACACAGGGTTTTTCACTGATAGAGGTTTTAATCGCACTGGTTATTCTTTCGGTCGGTATGCTGGGCGTTCTTACGCTTCAGGTGAAAGGACTGCAGTTCAGTCAGTCGGCGCGCATAAGCACCAACGTCATCCTTAGTGCCAGCGACATGGCCGACCGCATTCGATCGAACCCTACGGCCGGTGTAAGCTACATTGCTGCCCTTAATGAAGGTGGCGGTAATCCACCGGCGCCTCAGTGTGCCGATTTACCCAACGTACCTTTACCTCTGAATACAGTTTGCACACCCGCTACGCTCGCGGCCTTTGATATCTGGTTGTGGAAAGAGGCCCTTAGCCAGGATACCGGCATTCCCTTTGGCAAAGGCGGCATCGCCGTACTGGCACCCGTACCAGGTGCCATCGGAACTACGTCCTACATTATTACGCTGAACTACACCGAACGCGGTGAAGATCGTTCTTACCAAATCGTGGTTAATAACTAGAATTTGCTGACTATGAAAACACTCACAAAAACTAAACTTATGCAGTCTGGCGTGACACTGGTCGAGCTCATGATTTCCATGACCATTGGTCTGGTACTGATTGGTGGCGCCCTCTTTGTCTATTCTAGTGCACGCGCCGCATACACTACCAACGAAAGCTACGCACTCATGCAGGAAAACGCGCGCTTTGCGCTTAGCGTGCTGGAACCCGACGTGCAGATGGCGGGCTACTGGGGACAACACCGTGACCCCACTGAAATTACCGGCAGCGCGAAAGACCGCGAGCTTAGCGGCATACCACTCACTGGAATTGGTAACGATTGCGCCGCCAACTGGGTGGTCCAGTTTGACCGGCACATCGAAGGTTTCAACGACGTGGACGGCTCCGTTGAGGATTGGAGTTGCATTGACAGAGGCACAATAACGGAGGGCAGCGACGTGTTCGCTATTCGCCGGGTCGAGGGCGCTCCTGCGATAGTTCTCAATGCCGGCCAGCTGTACATGCGCTCAAGCGAAAAACCGCTTAGCGAAGTATTTAACGGCAGCGACCCTGAACCTACATCGCTACCGGACTCAGCCAAAAATTACGCGCTGGTCGCCAATGCTTACTACGTGCGCCCCGGATCCCCAGGCAGTGACACTGAGCCAGTAAAACAACCCGCGTTACGCCGTGTTTCACTTACGACTGTCGGGACAACTTCGACCATGCGGGACAACGAAGTCACTACGGGCATCGAAGACATGCAAATCCAGTACGGCATTGGGCCCGCGAACGTCTTAGGCGTTCGTAGTGGCGCCAATGTGTATGTGAGTGACATTGAAAGTCTGACACTCCCAAACAACACCGTGCGGTCCATGCGCATTTGGCTACTCATGCGAGCAGAGCGCCAGGAGTTCGACTACATCGACGACAAATCGTATCAACTCGGCGACAAAATTATTCCAGCGACGGGCGACCACTATCGACGACTGGTCGTCTCAAAAACCATCTTCTTTCGCAACTTACATTGATCGTTAACTTTTGGCGTACATCATGAAAAATAGAATAATGCTTTCGGCAGGCCATCAACGTCAACAAGGCGCAGCACTTGTTATCGGGCTGATTCTTCTCACAGTACTCACTCTATTAACGGCCTCATCCATGTCGTCGTCTACGTTGAGTTTACGCATGGCCGACAACGTCAAACAGGCAGACATCGCATCACAAGCCTCCGAATCGGCCCTGATGCGTTCTCTGACCAGCACAGCGCCTTACACACTAAGTGGCGTAGCCCTCGGCGGCTCAGTTCGAGACCCAATTACGTACCCCTACCCAGCCACTGGGACAGGCGCAGTTAGCACCGTTGTTTCCACCTTGTTGCGCGACCGATTGTCGCCTACGACCGGATGCGAAATGGATGACCAACTCAGAGGCTCTGGCTGTACATACCAGCATTTCGAAATGAATGCCGTTACGACATCGACATCCAGTCGCGGTGCAACTCAGACTCAAAATATGGGCTTCTATATAAGAGTACCCAATTAGTCTGTCAGCCTTAATGCCACGCTTACCACAGATCATGCCTTCGAGCATTACTCGGACTTTGGAAAAACGATATGAACACATACTCACTACTACGAACACTGACCATAACCCTCGTCGCGTTGATCTCCTTTGCGTCGTCCGGGAGCTTGTTCGGCGCGACTGCAAATGCGCAGTTTATGGAAATCAAAGAGTACGCAGCAGAACTTGCTA